>DATJGC010000080.1:0-5189 GCA_035495345.1 Chitinophagaceae bacterium
CCCGTAAAACACAGCACCTACCAGTTGCCCTGATAATACCGCCACAACATTCGTCGTACCCGTTAAAAGGATGTAATGATTACTGTTAACTTTGTCTACTTTACAGTATGGCAGACAAAAAAATTATTACAGACAGCGGCATAGAAATACAACCCGTATACACAGCCGCGGATCTTCCGCCGGATGCACCTGTTGGCCCCGCCGGCGAATTTCCATTTACACGCGGCGTTCAGCCAGATATGTACCGCGGTAAACTGTGGACAATGCGTCAGTACGCCGGCTTTTCTACCGCTGAAGAAAGCAACCAGCGTTATCATTACCTGCTGGGCCAGGGCGTAAACGGCTTGAGCGTTGCCTTTGATCTGCCTACGCAGATTGGGTACGATAGCGACCATCCGCTGGCCGAGGGCGAAGTAGGCAAAGTAGGCGTGGCCATTGATAGTATTGAAGATATGCGCAGCCTTTTCAAAGACATTCGCCTGCAGGATATCAGCAGCTCTATGACCATCAACGCCACGGGTTTTATTTTGCTGGCCTTCTATGTTGCACTGGCCAAAGAACAGGGTGCAGATCTTACACAACTCAATGGCACCATACAAAACGATATTTTAAAAGAATATGCTGCCCGTGGCACTTATATCTATCCTCCAAAGCCTTCTATGCGCATCATCACAGATATTTTTGAATGGTGCGCGCAGGAATTACCCAGGTGGAACACCATTTCTATTTCCGGCTACCATATCCGCGAAGCGGGCAGCACCGCCGTACAGGAAATTGCTTTTACGCTCAGCAATGGCAAAGCCTATGTAAAAGCCGCACTGGAAAAAGGACTTGATATCAATGTCTTTGGCAAGCGACTTTCCTTCTTTTTTAACGCACACAACAATCTCTTTGAAGAAGTTGCCAAGTTCAGGGCAGCCAGAAAGATGTGGGCGCAGATAATGAAAGAATTGGGCGCAACAGACCCCCGCGCCATGATGCTTCGCTTTCATACCCAGACAGGCGGCAGCACGCTCACTGCGCAACAGCCGCTGAATAATATTGCGCGCGTAACCGTACAAAGCATGGCAGCTGTTCTGGGCGGCACGCAATCGCTCCATACTAACGGTTATGATGAAGCGCTGAACCTGCCAACAGAAGAAGCGGCGCGCATTGCATTGCGCACACAACAACTGGTGGCCTATGAAAGCGGCATTGCAGATACTGTAGACCCCCTGGCCGGTTCTTATTTTGTAGAAGCACTTACCAGCCAGGTAGAGGAGGAGGCCTGGCAATTAATAGCAAAGATTGATGCCATGGGTGGCAGCGTGAATGCCATTGAAGAAGGCTTTATACAGCAGGAGATTGCCAGGAGCGCTTATAATTACCAGCGCAGCATAGAGAGCGGTGAAAAAATAATTGTGGGGGTTAATAAATTTCAATCGGCCAGTAACAATACCATGCCTTCGTTTAAAATTGATGACAGCATCCGCCAGCTGCAAACGGAGAAACTGCAGGCCCTGCGCCGCAGCAGAGACCCGGGCAAGTGCGATGCTATTTTACAGGATCTGAACGATAGGGCCAGTGGAGATGAAAATATTATGCCCGTAGTGCTGGAAGCCGTGCAACATAAATGTACCCTCGGTGAAATTGCGGATACCCTCCGCGAAGTATACGGAGAATACAAGGCCTGAGTTTGTATATTTCTCTGAACTACTTCCGGGTTGGCTTTTCATATAAAATTACCATCGGCCATGCAGCCTACGCTAACAGCCAAGGAGGTTAGTACTGATAATGCTTGCAGCAAATTTTACAGTTGCAAAAAGAAAACCTGCGCGGCGTACAGTCTGCAGCAGCGGAAAAAGAGCAGGGCTTTCTAACCGTCACTCATTCTTTGCAACAACTGCAACAAATGCAGCAGCTGCAACCCAGCATCATTGTAACGGCGGGTGATCTGCTGGCAGGTTATGCGTTGGTAATGCCAAGAGAAGGCAGCGCACTGGTACCCGAGCTCCTGCCGCTCTTTGCCTTGCTGGATAAGCTCAGCTACCGGGGCAGGCCGCTGCAGGAACAGCGATACTACGTGATGGGGCAAATCTGCGTGGCACCGGCGTTTCGCGGGCAGGGCGTCTTTGATCTTCTCTACCAGCAACACCGCCAGCGCTTGCACCCCACCTACGATATGGTGATTACCGAAGTAGCCACCCGCAATACCCGCTCTATGCGCGCACACCAACGCCTCGGCTTTACCATTTTGCACACACATACAGATGAACTCGATAACTGGGCGGTGGTGGGTTGGGACTGGACAAATACCGCCCTTTAAAATCCATTATTCTTTATTCCCCAAAAGAAATGCGGGCTAACCACTGCCATCAGCCATTCTTTGGTATATTGGGTAATTAACCAACTACTAATACCCGGCTGCATGAGCAAACTAAAACTTCTTCCCTTCGCTGCTATCCTTTTGTTGTTAGTGACCCATCTAAGTGCACAAACCCTACAGCAACAGATTGACCAAAAATCAAAAGCGGCGCTCAGCAAGGTCATTGCCTGGCGCCGCCAGCTGCATCAGCACCCAGAGCTGGGCAACCGAGAGTTTAAGACAGCCGCCCTGGTGGCAGCTCATCTGAAGAGTCTTGGTATTGAAGTAAAAACCGGCGTTGCCATCACCGGTGTGGTGGGCATTTTAAAAGGTGGCAAGCCCGGGCCGGTTATTGCGCTGCGTGCTGATATGGATGCATTGCCCGTGTATGAAAGAGTGCAGCTTCCATTTGCTTCAAAAGACTCTGCAGAATACCTTGGCCAGCAGGTAGCGGTTATGCATGCCTGTGGGCATGATAGCCATGTGGCCATTCTCATGGGCACAGCAGAAGTGCTGGCCTCCATGAAGAAAGACATTGCAGGCACGGTAAAATTTATTTTTCAGCCTGCAGAAGAAGGTCCGCCCGGTAATGAAGAAGGTGGTGCACCGGTAATGGTAAAAGAAGGCGTAATGGAGAACCCCACAGTAGAAGCCATCTTTGGATTGCATATTAATTCGGCCACCCCATCCGGAAGTATCCGGTACAAGGCCGGCCCCTTCATGGCAAGCAGCGATTGGTTTACCATAAAAGTAAATGGCAAACAGGCCCATGGTTCCATGCCCTGGGGCAGTATCGACCCCATTGTTACCGCAACGCAAATCATCAACGGGCTGCAAACCATTGTAAGCCGCCAGGAGAACATTATAAAGGCGCCTGTGGTAATTACCGTAGGCAAGTTTCACAGCGGCCTGAGAAGCAATATCATTCCTGAACAGGCTATTCTTGAAGGCACTATCCGTACGCTAGACTCTGGCATGCAAAAAGAAGTACACCAGAAAATCAGGCGCATGGCAGACAATATTGCGGCTGCCAATGGTGCCACCGTAGAAGTATCCATCGATACAAAAACCCTGGTCACTTTTAATGATTCTGCATTGGTTAGTATGTTGCTGCCTTCATTAGAGCGCGCTGCAGGCGCTGCAAATACCGGTAGCTCTCCCTGGACAACCGGCGCGGAAGATTTTTCTTATTTCGGTACACGCGCACCTGCGTTTTTCTTCAACCTGGGTGGCATGCCCGCCGGCGCAGACCCTGAAAAGGCACCGGGCCATCATACGCCTGATTTTTTTATAGACGATAGTCAGCTAGACGTAGGCGTAAAAGCATTCTGCAATATTGTTTTTGATTACCCCAACGCAAAGGCAAATGCAAAGCCGGGCAATAAAAAGAAAGGCTATTGAGCAGCAGTTGTGGTAAATACAAAAAGCCGTCGTACGACAGCTCTTTGTAGTATTGGCTCAGAAAAAGTTACGGACAGATCAAGAATGGTTTCTGAGTAGGATTGGTGGTTCTTCAGACGGATAAAGGCCTGTGTCTTTCATGGATACATTGGGATGATTTGGATGGTTGTTCAGGAAATGGATGGATGGGCTTCAAAGGATACTGCTTCTTTTCAAAGGATACTGTCAAGGTTTCAAGGGATATTGATTTGGGTTTTCAGGGACTTGGCGGTTTTCAGCATTTGGAGGTTTTTCAGGATTGGGGGCTTTTCAGTGGATGTGGATATTTCGTTCTTGCTGATACAAAGATGTAACATTAATGGGGCCACGGTGAACTTATTCGACTTTACTGCTTTTTCATTCGCTGAACGGATTAAAATTGCCGATAACCTATAAAAATATGATTTGATAGAGGCTGAAAAGCAGCGCGTTAGATGTAATAAAAATCAATTTTATTAGATGAATGGATACTGAACGCTCGCTGAAACAGGTTGGCATTTACTACAGAGAGGTCTGTTTAAGACGGGGGAAGGGTACTAGAAGCAAAAAGTCCTGCATACCACGGCAGGACTTTTTGTTGATTGCTCAGAAAAATTTGTTCGGACAGATGGAGAATGTGTTTTCTGAGTACGATGTTGGTTTTTAAAGGATTTGGATGTTTGGACGACAAAAAATGGTTTTGCTTAAGGACTTGGTTTGGAATTTTTCAATAGGTGTTGGATTTGGTTTTCAGGATACGGGTTCTGTTGGTTTTTGATAGGGTTGAAGGGTTTTCAGTGGATTTGGATATTTCGTTCTTGCTGATACAAAGATGCAAAATGGCCATCGCCGGTCTAAATTATTTCGATTCAAATAATCATTTCATCGCCGAACGGCAAAAATCCTTAGATTAATCAAATCGTGCCCAGCCGGAAAGCCGCTACAGCAAAGGGTTTGAAGGCTTTTAACACAATAAATTTGTAGGTGGTCTCTTGTATTAGGCTAAGTATTTCAACCTAGCTGCTTGAAAGCTTTTGGGGAACAATTTGCACGATGCCCCTGCTCAGCCATCGAAAACGCTGCTCTAAATAATCGCCGACAGGCCATATTTTACTGGTATATGGTTTGGATACATCAGCTATCACCCTAAAAAGCACCAACATGAAAGTATTAGCAACCATCCTCATTGTAGCGGGCATCGCTATGATTGTATTCCGCGGTTTCAGTGTTCAGACCGAAAAGAAAGTGGTAGACATTGGCCCGGTAGAAATTAATAAGAAAGAAAACAAATGGATTGGATGGCCCACCTATGCGGGCGCTATTGCCATTGCAGCCGGTGTTATCATCCTGGTTTCTAACCGCAAGGACACCGCTTAGTAAGGCCACAATACATAAAGAAGCGCTTACCATTTACTGCCGGCAGTAG
>DATJGC010000081.1:0-6712 GCA_035495345.1 Chitinophagaceae bacterium
TCAGCAGCATGTGCAAAAATCAATAGAATCGCTACCAGCGTGGATTGCGAAATTTAGCGCTGCTTTTTTCCACAGGCTGTTAATATTTATGAACCCGGAATCTCGGTTGCAAAAGATATTTTCGTTTTCCTCATTTTTTACAAACCCAAATAAGCGCTCCATGCCACATAAAAATACATCGGTGAACGGGCTTTCGTTTTCCCGCCGCTTCACCAGCGATACCGTTCCGGTATTTGATCTTTTTGAGTACGACTACCGCACTTCCGTTATACGCAACCCCAGCGGCGAAGTGGTTTTTGAGATGACGAACGTAGAAGTACCCAGGCAATGGAGCCAGATAGCAACGGATATTCTTGCACAAAAATATTTTCGCAAAGCCGGCGTACCACAGCCAGATGGCAGCCTGGGCCGTGAAACCTCCGCCAAGCAAGTGGCACATCGTATGGCCAACTGCTGGAAGGTATGGGGAGAACGCTACAACTATTTTGCTTCAGAAAAGGATGCTAACATTTTTTACGATGAAATGGTGTACAGCATTTTACACCAGGCTTGTGTACCCAATAGCCCGCAATGGTTCAACACCGGCTTGTATGAAAGCTATGGCATTAAAGGAAAGCCACAGGGCCATTACTACGTAGACCCCGTAGATGCCCTGCTGAAGAAATCTACCTCTGCCTATGAGCGTCCGCAGCCGCATGCCTGCTTTATTCTCAGCGTAAATGACGACCTGGTAAATGATGGCGGCATTATGGATCTCTGGGTACGTGAAGCAAGAATCTTTAAATACGGTAGCGGTGTAGGCACCAACTACTCCAATATCCGCGGCGAAGGCGAAAAACTCAGCGGCGGTGGCACTTCCTCCGGCCTTATGAGCTTCCTGAAAATTGGCGATCGCGCCGCAGGTGCTATCAAAAGCGGAGGCACTACCCGCCGGGCCGCTAAAATGGTTTGCCTGGACCTTGACCATCCGGAAGTACTGGACTTTATAGACTGGAAAGTAGAGGAAGAAAAGAAAGTAGCCGCACTGATAGACGCTGGCTACGCGAGCGACTATGAAGGCGAGGCCTATAAAACGGTGAGCGGCCAGAACTCTAACAATTCTGTTCGCATACCCAATTCATTTTTTGAGAAACTGCAGAACAATGAAGACTGGGAACTTAAGGCAAGAACTGATGGCAGGGTAATGAAAAAGATTCCGGCCCGTGAGCTTTGGAACAAGATTGCCTACGCCGCCTGGCGTTGTGCAGACCCCGGCGCACAGTACGATACCACCATCAATGAATGGCATACCTGCCCTGAAGGCGGCCCCATCCGCGCCTCCAACCCCTGCAGCGAATACATGTTTCTGGATAATACCGCCTGCAACCTGGCTTCCGTAAACCTGCGGCAGTTCTTTGATGCAGATAAGAATGTTTTTGATGTGGAAGGGTTTGAACATACCTGCCGCCTCTGGACCGTGGTGCTTGAAATCTCTGTGCTGATGGCGCAGTTTCCTTCAAAAGAAGTAGCACAACTTTCTTATGATTACCGCACCCTCGGGCTGGGCTATGCCAACCTGGGTTCTATGCTCATGGTAAGCGGTATACCGTACGATAGTGAAGAAGCACGCGGTATTGCCGGCGCTATCACCGCTATCATGACCGGTATTGCCTATAAAACTTCTGCCGAACTGGCGTCCATCCTGGGGCCTTTCGCCAAATATGAAGAAAACAAGGCGCATATGCTAAGGGTGATGCGCAATCACCGCCTGGCCGCCTATGATGCAGATGAATATGAAAACCTGAGCCTGAAACCGCAGGGTATCAAGGCCAAATATTGTCCGGATAACCTGCTAAAAGCCGCTACCAAGGCCTGGGATGACGCTGTACAACTGGGCGAAAAATATGGTTATCGCAATGCGCAGGTAACCGTAATAGCCCCCACCGGCACCATCGGCCTGGTAATGGATTGCGATACCACCGGCGTAGAACCTGATTTTGCCCTGGTAAAATTTAAAAAACTGAGCGGCGGCGGTTACTTTAAAATCATTAACCAGTCTGTACCCCAGGCATTAAAGAATCTGCAGTACGATGCAAAACAGGTGGATGCCATCATTAAATATGCTGTTGGCAGTGGCAGCTTTGCAGGCGCACCACATATCAATCACCAAAGCCTGAGCGAAAAAGGATTTTTGGCAGACGAAATAAAAAAATTGGATGCCGCTGCCATTGCAGCATTTGAAATTGGTTTTGTCTTTAACGTATACACACTGGGTGAGGCCTGCCTCCAACGCCTCGGTTTTAAGGCAGAACAGTATTACAATTTTGAATGGAACCTGCTGGAAGCATTAGGCTTTACCGATGAACAAATTGAAGCCGCCAACGACTATGTCTGCGGTACCGGTACCGTAGAAGGCGCGCCATTTTTAAAGGCCGAGCACCTGCCCGTATTTGATTGCGCCAATAAATGCGGTAAAAAAGGCGAACGCTATATCCATGCTTACGGACATATAAGAATGATGGGCGCTGCACAACCTTTTCTCAGCGGTGCCATCTCCAAAACCATCAACCTGCCCAATGAAGCCAATGTAGAAGAAATAGCAGATTGCTATTTGCTGAGCTGGCAGCTGGGCTTAAAGGCCAATGCGCTGTACCGTGATGGTTCTAAATTAAGTCAGCCCCTAAGCAACAAATCAGACAAGAAAAAGAAAGATCAGGATACCACCGCAAAAGAAACCACCGTTGCGGAAGAAGCAATGGGTGCTTCTCATATTGTTGACATGAGCAAGCTTACAGTGGATGAGCTGCTGGAAGAAGTACAAAAAAGAGTACAATCCTCGCCAGATACTAAGCTGAAGCGCCAACTGGCCATGATTGTAGAAAGAAGAACGCTGCCGGCAAAACGGCGCGGCTTCACCCAGAAGGCAAAGATAAACGGGCAGGCCCTGTTCCTTCGTACCGGTGAATACAATGATGGTACTGTGGGCGAAATCTTCATAGACATGGCAAAGGAAGGCGCTACCATGCGCAGCATGCTCAACTGTTTTGCCATCTCTATTTCCATTGGCCTGCAATATGGCGTTCCGCTGGAAGAATTTGTAGAAAAATTTGTGTTTACCCGCTTTGAACCCTCTGGCATGGTAGACCACCCCAATATAAAAACCACTACTTCCATCGTAGACTTTATTTTCCGGGCATTGGCCTATGAATACCTTGGCAGAACAGACCTGGTGCATGTGCTGGATAAACCGGAGCTGATGAACACAGGTACAGACGATTGGGATGAAATTCCTACCTCGCTTGAATATGAAAAGAAAACACCTGAACTGAGTGATGTAAGAATTGTAGCGGCGGTGGGTGACAAGACCAGTAATACCCAGCCAGCCCGGGGCAGCGCAACAAAATCTGCCAATGCATCAAGAATGGATGGCAACGGACTGGATGCCGTAAATGCAGCCGCCAAAAGCATGCAAAGCGATGCGCCAGCCTGTAACACCTGTGGCCATATTACCATCCGCAGTGGCACCTGTTACAAATGCCTGAACTGCGGCAACAGCATGGGCTGTTCTTAACTTCTAATAACTTGGACGGTTATTACATACAATCAGACCCGCTTACAAGGCGGGTCTTTTTTTATTATCAATACCGCAGTCCATAAAAAAAACTGCTGTCTTTTACAGACAGCAGCTCGTAACAGGTGTATTCAATGAAAATATTAATCGATGCTTTTCCTGATATAAACACCAAGCGCCTTGCCGGCGTCTGCATAACATTCTGCAATTCTGCCGCCGGTTTCATAATCTGCGCCCCAGAACGTTCTTCCCAGCGCTTTCTCAACGGTTAGTTTTGCCACCACTTTCTTTGTGGCAGTTTCCATGATGGTTACATCAGCATTGGTTTCTGCATTGTGGCGCATTACCGCTACGTTAAAACCGGGCTCTGTATAATTGGTATTGTACACCATGGTATATTTTGCATCTTTCTTTACCACCATATCGCTGGCTTTTTCAAACAGCTCAATAAACTTTGGCTCATACTTGTCTTTGCGATCATCAACCCAGTCTTTGGCCCAGCGTGCACCGCGACCGGCTTCTTTTTTATCGTACTCTTCAGATTTTTTAGAGATGTACTCAGCTTCCGTTTTAAATTTACCTACTCGCATATTGTCATAGGTAAAAACGATGCTGATGCTTTTCTCGCCCTTCAGCGCAGATAAATCACCCTCGGTTACTTTAATACGTTGTGCATAGGCGGCTGTAGCAAAGCTTGCCAGGCAGGCAGTTACAGCCAAGGTTTTAATGAGTGTCATACATATAATTTTAATCAAATATATAGTTTCTGACAATACATCAAAACAGCACCTGTTTTTTTAGTGCCAAGCCCTGCATTAATTGATTATTTGGGCGTATGAACTGTGCGTTATGGTTTAAATTTCAGTGTACCAAACTGATCCCTTCCCTTGTCTTCTGTATAGATATACACCTGGTTGTTTTTGCCCGGCACAAAGATCTCGCAGGTAGAAGGCGGAATAAATGCAGGATCACGCACCTGTATCGGTGCAAAGCAATAGTCTTCGTTTTCAAACACCACGGAGCGCTGAATTTTGCCGGTGGCAAGGTTTACCTGGTTGCTTACGAAGTTAGAACCGTGGATGCCGGTAACAGATTTCAGGTCAGAGGGCTCATAATCATCCTTCTCATAACGGGCCATGTTCTTAGGATGGTCGTCACACAAAATATAAAGACTCTTATCAGTAGGCACTGCTATGTACTGTTTAAACACGTGGGGCTGGTTCATGCGCATTTCATTTCTCAGCGGTACGTTCTTTACCCAGTCGAACTGACCGTTGGCGTTCAATTTAGCCACAATTACATCCATGTATTCATAACGCCAATAGGTAGACGACGAGGAATACATGCTGGCATTGGAAGACACCAGTTCTTCATTGTACTGTTCACCCACGTAGTACACAGCATCACCAATGGGCAGAATATAATCCAGCTTGTATTTAAAGAACCTTGATCTCCTGGGGCTGGACTCAAGTGCTTTCAGCATTTTATCATCAAAGAAATACATGGCCTTGGCAGATACGGCGTTGGCGCCCACATTTACTTTATAACTGAAGAAGCCAACTTTTACAAGGTCTCTGCCGCGGCGCTCAATAACATCTTTTACATAACCGGCCACCACCATTTCGTTTTCGCTGGTCTTCAGAAATTTGATGTCGCTTACCCGGTAGTTATCATCAAATTTAAGTTCGAGTGTTTTTGGTTTTGTTTCGCCGGCCGCCAGGGTGCTCATGAACAGCTGGTAATACTTTTCCTTTTTGGTAGAATTATCTGCTTCCTGTGCGTAGCAGTAATAGATATTGTCGCTGGCGTCAAAATCCAGGCCTATAAATTCAAAATTTTTCTTGCTCTGGTAACCAAAACCCATGAAATTAAAGGAGAACTGGTCGCGGTTAGAGAGTCGCTGGTCTACTTTCTTTGTCCAGAGTTGTGCAAGACCATTCTTTGCATCCAGTGCAATAAAGTCTGTGGAATAATCTGCTTCTTTACTGGCCTTGTGTGAAGATTTTACAAGGAATTTTGTTTTGGCAGGGTTCTGAAAAATATCAAAGTCTACAAACTCGAAATGATCTGAGGATACCGTGGTAATGGGCATCAGTTTATCGGTTACCTGGCCGGCGGAAGATACTTTCTGGTAGTATAACGTCATCTTATCGGCGGCCTTATCATACTTTCTTCTGAAAATATACACATAGCCTTCCGCGTACAGCACGTCTTCAATTCTTGCATTGGCGTCTGCATCGTCTAAAATAACTTCTTTGGAAAAAACGGGTTGCAGTTTTTTGTTGTCATACTTTTCTACCACGTAAGAAGTACCGTGGCCGCGGGTTCTGATGCGGAAACAATAAAAATTATTATCGTCTCCGGCAAGCATGCGGTTTACTTTAACATCTCTATCATTTTCCAGGGCAGGGCCGGCGCTGTATTGCACCTGGCCAAAAGAGGATATGCTGAACGCCGAAGCAGCCAGCAACGAAAAAAATAATTTCATACAAAGGGTTTAATAATGGGGAATTTGACGCAAGAAAATGCAAATAATTGAACCAAACAATAAGGGTTTCAATTAGTTAGCCATTGCAAAGCCGGAACGTTATTCTTGTTTTTCCATTGCCCGACGGCCGCAAAAAAAAATTTCCTGCAGGCGCTGCGCACTATTCTTCCTGTTTATTCGTTTTGTCTTACATCAAACCCCAGACTATGAAAAAACTCATTGTTTTTGTTCTTGCTGTTATTACACTTGCTTCCTGCAGTAGAGCCCTAACCCCCAGCGAAGCGGCCAACCACCATTACAAAAAATGCCGTGATATCCGGTAATACGGTTGTCAATGTTGTATATTTCATTTGCCGGCAGTCTGCAGACCGCCGGTTTTTTTATGCCATGCATAAACATGTATGGGCGTACCCAACAGGCAATAATTTGATAGAACGTCTACAAATACCGCACAAATTGCCGGGCAGTCTGTAGCTTTATGGCTTCATCAATGCCCCCTGCCATGACGATTCATTTTGGTTACGATAAAAAGCAGGTATTGCAGGCCTTGCGCTACCACTTTTTATCAAAACCCGAAATAAAGACGCTGATTATCCTGGTCAATATCTTTGCGATACTGTCGGCCGTATTATTTGCGCTGAAGAAAATTCAGACTTTATCGTTCCTTACTTTTT
>DATJGC010000082.1:0-2087 GCA_035495345.1 Chitinophagaceae bacterium
GCCCGTGTGGCGGTAATCATTGGCGCCAAGATGAGACAAACGATTGTGGTGTACATTGGCTTCCAGTACCTTGCTAAGATGAAATACATCCTGCTGGTCTGAATAATCCACGGTGCAGTAAGCTACTTCCAGCTTGCGGAACATGCTTACGAGGCCATCATCCATTACCCTACCAAAAAGGCCGAGCTGCAGAAAAGTAGTTTTAATATTATAAACACTGAAATGGAGAAACTTTATATCATAGAAAAGGCTTGTATTGTTGTTGGTGCCATTGTAAACCAGTGACGGATTGTAAAAGAAAACGCCGTAGTCAACAATATTCACCATTTTAAAATAGCTGAAATAGACGCCAGACATTACGCCGTCTATGGAGATACCACGGATAAGATCATGCAGGTAGAAGCCGAATTCAATACCCGGTGCACCATCGCCCCGTATGTCTACATTGGTAAGATTAGAAAAAGTGGAGGGAGAAGGATCTGGTCCTATCTCTACCAGCCCACTGTTGATGATGGTAATTTTATGACCGGGGCTGGCAGTAATATTCCTGAAGTTCATCAGTTTGTACTTGCCCGGGTTGATGACCACGGTATCATCATCTTTTAAGTTTAGCGTGGCCTGTGCATTGGGATAATCAATAAAGCCGCTGCCGCTGCCCACAAAAACTTTTTTTCCCTGGGCCTTCACACTGCTCCCGCTGAAGAGAAGGAGTGAGAACGTTGTTAATAGCAGTACAAATGAATGTAAGATAAGGTGATGTAGGGTTTTCATAGTATATTCAGGTATTCGGGTAAAGGTTCAATGGTTGCTCTTTGTTTTGGTTGAGCGTTTACTAACAAAATGTTAGCCAAAAAACGCTTAGTGAGTGTATAAAAAAGCAATGGCCATACCTGTATTACCCAAATTATCCCCAACCTACGGGTATTTACTAGGTTTTGGCCTAAACATGTTTAGAAATCAACCTAGAATATATCGGATTTTTACGAATAACACATTATTTGCTGATGATGACGCAATAAAAAAAAATGCGCGTCTCAGAAAAAATTGATCATTAACAAATGTTATTGGAGAGTGCGTAGCAAAGAAACACAACTAACCACCGTGTGTTAGTTGGATGGATAGCGGCAAAAGCAAGCATTTATTTTTGAAATTCTTCCTTTAGCGTATTAACATAGGCCTGTTGCAGTCTTTTTTGGATCTCATACGGAACCGGTGCATACGATGCAAACTGGCTATAGAATTTTGCCCTTCCCTGGGTGAGTGAGCGCAGCGCCGATGAGTAGTCCTGCATTTCTGCCAGCGGCAATTTTGCATGTATGCGCGTGAAATGACCTTGCCTGTCAATCCCTTCCACCATGGCGCGGCGCGTTTGGAGATCGCCCATTACGCTGCCGGTAAGGTCATCCGGGCAAAGAACTTCCAGTTGCTGCAGGGGCTCCAGCAATTGCGGGGCCGCCTGTTCAAAGGCTTGTCGGAACGCCTGCAACCCTGCAATCTTAAAAGAAATATCATTGCTGTCTACCGGGTGCATTCTTCCATCATACACGCATACCCTCACATCACGAACTTTGGCGCCGGTGAGCGGTCCTTCCTGCATTTTTTCCATAACGCCCTTTAAGATGGAGGGCATAAAACGGTTGTCTATGGCGCCGCCCACAATACAATTATAAAATACCAGCTGGCCTCCCCAGGGCAGCGGATGGGTTTCGCGGTTACGCACCACCATGCCGGGCGGGTCTGGCATTCCTTCTACCCAGGGGTCTATGCGTAGGCTCACTTCTGCAAACTGTCCACTGCCACCACTTTGTTTTTTATGCCGGTAACTGGCACTGGCCGTGCTCCTGATGGTCTCACGGTAAGGCACACGTGGTTTTACACAATTGATCTCAAGGTGATGCTGGTGTGCTATCTTCCATTTTATTACCGCCAGGTGCAGTTCTCCCTGGCAATGCAGCAGCAATTGTTTCAGTTCTGCAGACACTTCTATGGCCAGGCTGGGGTCTTCTTCGCGCAGCTGGTGCAGGGCTGCGGATAATTTCTCCTCCTCTCCTTTCTTTACCTTTTCTATGGCCACGGTCATTTGATGG
>DATJGC010000083.1:0-17587 GCA_035495345.1 Chitinophagaceae bacterium
CAGGGAGGTTTGCTGATAGACGCGCTAACCAATGGACTCAGAAAATTGCTCAGCACCTATTGCCAGCAGTTTAACCAATGCAACCAACGCAGTGGCAACCTTTTCAGGGCGAAAACAAAAGCGAAAGACCTGACTGCACAACAACTGGCCGGGGCTGGTACCAAAACAGATTATTACATCAACTGCTTTTACTACATTCACCAAAACCCGTTGCGGCATCAGCTGGTAACGGATATCAACCAGTGGAAATATTCCTCTTACCGATTTTACGCCCGCCAGCGCCGGAACGATTTCTGCAATCAACAATTGGCAGCAGAAATTTGCGCTTATGCCCCTGATAGCTTTGTAAATTTGGTAAGTCAGCGTTTACCGCCTTCAACTCCTGGAAATTTACATGCAGGGTAGCCACTATTGCCGCAAACGTAGCAAAAGCAGCGCCCCCCTCCATCTCCTTAACCAGTCAGACCGAGGGTCAGATGGTTGGGACCTTTCTTACTCGTCTTCCTTTTATCGCCTTAAGCCGTCAGACCAAGGGTCAGACGGTTGGGGGCTTCTTCTCTCCATGTGAGCCACGAACATTTACCGATGAAATAGGCTTTTATTCGTTTGTATTTATTTGCGGGGCCATGATGGTTTTATACATATCTTACCTGTCAAACAAAACATCCTGCATTGTCAGTCCTGCAAATAGAAAACATCAGCAAATCTTACGGAAAAATACAGGCGCTTCACAACCTTTCCTTCAATATACCGGAAGGTTGCGTATTTGGCGTGCTCGGACCCAACGGTAGTGGTAAAACAACGCTGTTAAGCATTATACTGGACGTGCTGAAAGCAGACAAGGGTCATTTTCTCTGGTTTGGACAGCCCGGCTCAAAAGACCAGCGAAAAAAGATCGGCTCACTGCTGGAAACACCCAACTTTTATCATTACCTCTCCGCGGTAAACAACCTCACCATCACCAGCAATATCAGCGGCCGCGGCAGCAAAGAACAAATACTGGAAGTGCTCCAGAAAGTGAAATTATTTGAGCGAAGAAACAGTCGCTTTAGTACCTACAGCCTGGGCATGAAACAACGCCTGGCCATTGCCGCAGCATTGCTGGGAGACCCGGGTGTACTGGTGCTGGATGAGCCTACCAACGGATTAGACCCGGTGGGTATTGCAGAAATAAGAGAGCTGATGATTGAACTGAACCAAAAAGGACATACCATCATCATGGCCAGTCACCTGCTGGATGAAGTAGAGAAAGTGTGCACCCATGTGGCCATCTTAAAAAAAGGCGAACTGATTACCACCGGCGATGTAAACGATGTGCTGGCAGATGAAGACATGGTAGAGATCAGTGCAGAAAACATGGATGCACTGCTAGCAGCTATGCATAGCTACCCCGGAGAAATAAAGCTGCAACAGCAGGCCAATCGTTTGCAGCTACTGTTGCCAAAGGGCAGTGCAAACCTGGAAGCTATCAACCAGTTTTGTTTTAGCAAGGGCATCGTCTTAAATCACCTGCTCTTTAAAAAGAAGAGGCTGGAAACAAAATTCTTTGAACTCACTAACAATTGAACGATCCTATAACCACCGTATATGTTACAGATTATAAAAACAGAATGGCTTAAGATAAGAAATTACCCCGCTTTTTGGTGGGTAATGGGCATCACGGCACTCACCTACCCTTCTATCAACTCAATATTGTTGTACCAGTATTACGACCTGGTACAACAAAAATCCGCTGCCGGCCAGGTGGTAAAAGCCTTGCTTGGCAATCCTTTTGCATTTCCTGAAACCTGGAAAACAGTGGCCTATTTTTCCTCGCTGTTTGTGTTTATCCCGGCCATAGTTATCATTATGCTGATAACAAATGAATATACTTTTAAAACCAACCGGCAAAATATCATAGACGGATGGAGCCGCCGGGAATTTATGACGGGCAAGCTGATAGACGTGGTAATTTTATCAGCCATTGTAACCTTGCTGTATGCCGTTATTGCTACTATCATTGGCACCCTTAATACTACAAAGGCAGGTGCTGATAAATGGGGCATGGCTTACTACATTGGCTTATTTGCCCTGCAAACGTTTTCACAATTATCCATTGCGTTTACTATTGGCTTGCTGGTAAGAAAATCATTTGTGGCGCTGGCCATTTTTGCTTTTTATTTTCTTATGCTGGAACCCATTGCGGTTAATTTTTTGCGCATTCGCTTTCATACGGAGATCGGTCGCTTTTTCCCCTTGAACGTTTCTCACAAGCTGATACCGCGGCCCGCCTTCTTTGGGAGGATAGATGAGAAGGCCTACCAGGAATCATTAGAGGCCGTGAAATACCATATTGGCTATACGCTGATACTGGTAGTACTTACCTGGGCCTTTTGTTTCTGGGTAAATAACCGGAGAGATTTATAATATTACCAGCGCATTAACAGCGATATAGTGTATTGGCGATGCCATGGTATAATTTTAGTAAGATCTTTAGTATATGAAAAAAAGATTGCTCGGTTTTTTTGCCATTGTATTCATAGTAAGTTGCAGTACCCTGGCCATGGGGCAGAACGTAAACGCCGTTGTAAAGGCGCAGGCCAATGATATGGCGCGCGCGGTAATGGCAAAAGACGTTAACAAGCTAGCCACTTATATGCCGCCCAAACTGCTGGCAGAAGTGGGTGGCAAAGACAAACTGATGGTAGCGAGGGATACAGTCAATAAGATGATGAAACAGTTTGGCGCAGAGATACAGAAGATTACGATTGGAGATCCTTCAAAGATTGTAAGCTATAAAAAGCAATTACAAACTACCCTGCCGCAAACCACTGAAATAAAATTTATGGCCAGCAAAGTCTTTATGGAAAGTACGCTGATTGCGGTTTCTGAAGACAAGGGTGCGCATTGGTATTTTGTAGACACCAGCGTTTATCGCGGCGATAAAGTTAAAAATGCATTGCCCGATCTTAGTCCTGAGTTGGTGATACCACCGATGAAAAAACCAAGGATTGTTACGGAAGAGTAGTATGTACTTCTATTATGCCTTACCTTCTGTAGGCGTCGTTTCCTGCGATTTATTTTCTACCAGTTGATTGAGTGCTGCCTGCAGGCTTGGATAGATAAAATTAAAGCCAGCGGCCCTTATTTTTGCCGCGCTTACCGTGGCGCTCCTCAGCACTTCTTCACTCATTTGCCCCAGCAACAGCTTTAATACAAAAGACGGAACATAAACGGGAATGTAAAAGTTTTTCCTTACGGCAGTGGCCAGGTCAATGGTGAGTCGTTTATTACTGACGGGCGTTGGGGCAACAGCGTTATAGACACCCGCCATGGTATTGTCTGTAATGGCGCGGAGGTACATCAGGCAAAGATCGTCCACATGAATCCAACTGATCACCTGGCGGCCACTGCCCAGGATAGCGGCAATACCGGCGCGCAGTGGTTTCTTAAAGGCTACAAGCGCACCACCCTCATTGCTTAAGACGATGCCTGTTCTTAGAATGACCAGTCGCTTATCAAGCGTAATTACCGGCGCAATACTATCCTCCCAAAGCCGGCAGGTTTCACCGAGAAAGCCGGGGTCTGCGGGTGCTGATTCTTCAAAAGGTTTGGGGTTGGGCACAATAGGGTCTGGTCCATACCAGCCAATAGCGGAGGCTGACACTATGGCCTTTACCTTATTCGGCGTTTCCTGCAGGGCTTTTACCAGCAGTGCACTGCTTTGCGTTCTGCTGTTGAGTATCTCTTTTTTTCTTTTGCTGGTCCAACGTTTATCTGCCACACCCGCACCTGCCAAATGAATGATATAATCTGCCCTTTGTACGGCAGCGGCATCAATGGTTTGTGCTTCCACATTCCAGGCGGCATACTCAATACCCGCCGCAGGGGCAGACCGTTGTTGTGGTGCGGAACGGGTAAGGATGATCACCTGGTGGTTATGTTGCAATAGCAAACGGGTTAGTGCTTTGCCAATAGTGCCTGTTCCGCCGGTAATGAGAATGGTAGCCATACAATTGATTTAATACTAAGACGTGAATTTCTTTCAACGCCCTGGTTAAGCTATAACAGTACTTGCGCTGGAAGGTTGCCCGCAATGTACATTAGTTATCCTGTTACAGGCAAAAAATGGCCTATTGTAACCTTGCGTGCCGTAGAGTATATACTACAAGACTTAGTAGATGCACTATAGAAAATTGATAGTACAGACTATTTTTTTCTGCCTGGGTAAATAGCATCTTCGTGGAGCAGGGTACTACTGTTGTAAAAAACCTGTCATTGCAGCCTGCAAGCAAGATCCTTTGAAAGACCTGTACCCTTAATTAACTGGCCTTGTTTCTATGAAAGCAATATTTATTTAGAACCGTTCCAAAAAAGCTTCATTATGAAAACCTCCTTCTCCACATACCCTTTAGATACGCCCGTTGTTAGGATGCCCAGCACTGTATTGTACGAACTGGTAAAGAAAATACAGGTTAGCCTTCTGCCGCAGGCTGCAGCAAAAAATAGTTTTATTGTAAACGATATCGACAGGGCAGTGTCAGTGGTAGGCGAAGAAAATTCCCTGGCCTATATCATCGGCAATTTGCTTAGTAATGCTATCTACCGCACTTCAGACTCCTGCATCAGGATAGAAACAGAATTTTTTGCCGGTCAACACCATATACGCATCCGTAACAATGCTGCGTTTGCATATAGCAGTTATATGCATAGCCTGGTGCATTTGGTAGAAGTAGCAAGAAAGATGGGTGGTAACCTGGGACTGGAAACAGAAGAAAACAGCGGCGTTACCATTGTGCTTTCACTAGCCAGCAATGCCGCCTGAAACACCTGCCGTTATGCAAGATGCCATCCCCTGGTTGCGCAGACATCGCAAGCCCTGGCCGCTGAACTTCGTACAACATCCCTCTTTCTGATAGCTTGATAATGTAAGGGCAAAAAATTTTACCCGCCAGCAAAGTTCTTATTAACTTTCTGTATGCCCTTGCTGACAACCTGCCTATACCTGTTGCTCATTGCTGGATGGCCTGCGCTTGCCAAGGGCCAGAAAATAAAATATGCTGATAGCTTCACCGGTTACAATGTGGCCATTACCGGCATGGTGGGCAAGTACCTGCATGTATGGAGCGGCACTGTTGATTACAGCTCCCAGGTGACGCGTACGATGGCGCTGCGACTGCAATTGTTTACTCCAGATATGCAACTGGTAACGGATAAAATAATTCCACTCGGTAAAATCAAGCGCTGGAACATAACTTTTGAGCAACAGGGCAACCAATACCTTGCCGCCATTCAATACACCGCAGAAGATGAAAAGCACTTAGTGTTGCAGGTACAGGAGAATGGTGATTACAAGCAGCTAGACGATGCGCGGGATCGGCTAACAACAGCTTTCCCTACGGAAGAGTTCAATAGGTATGGCTGCTCGCTCAGGAGAAATGATTTTCTGTATACAATAGATATTGACAATGCAAAACGAGACAGCAACAGCATTGTCCATTTTATACCAGGCGACACATGCCCTCCGGGCGAAAATTACCAGCGCATCCGCCTCCGGAAAATCAACAATGCCACCGGAGAAACGGATGAATTACTTATTGGCTCCACGCATCGTCAATACTTTCATCCTTCTCTGCTGCTGACTGATAGTGCTGTTTTTATGGCTGCTTTGTCTTCGCCGTTAAAGGAAGATAAGAACGCAGGCAGGGGCAGTGTTTTGATGGTGCGCGCAGAGCAGCATTTAGAAGTCGAGGGGCCGGTAAGCGTGTTAGCGGAGCCTTCCGCAATTATTGGCGCGGGAACTTACCGGGCAACCGGCATGGTTTTAATAGGCAGCAAACTGTTGCTTACCGGCAATGGCCTTGTACAGCAGGAGCGTGTAAGCTATCATCGAGAACCACCCGGCGGCGCCGGTATGCCGGTGCAGCAAAGAACCAGCAAATGGGTGGCACAATCGCTTCAATTATTTCTTTTCAATCTAATGAGCGATTCAATGCGCGAATACATGCTGGAAGTAAAAGCTGCGCATAAAAATCTGCTGCTGGACGAAATGCTGGCCATTCCGTCTGCCGGGGCAATTGATTTTTTCATCCCCACTAATTATAAGGGCGGTCGCACAGGCATCACGCATTGCCGGCTGAATGAGCAGGAACAGTTTACCGAAGAAGAACTGATGGTTGATACACGCAACAGCTACGATCTGGCCAGTGCAAAGGCGGTAGCGCCAGGCTTACTGGTAGTTCCGTATCTGCGCCAGGGGCACTATGGGCTGCTGGGCGTAAGTTATTGACCCTGCTTATTTCCGATTAGCCGCCACCGGTATAAACAAAGAGTCCTCCCGGATAAAACCGGGAGGACTAACAATGATCCTTTTAGAAGGATACAACAACTAAAAACTGCTAAAACACAACTACGATTAATCCAATTTCTTTCCGTCGAGGAATGTATTGAGGGTGCTTATTTTACCTGTTTTGTTTTCATCTGCCTTTACTTCCAGGCTACTGTAAAAGTTCTCTGCAGGACTTACAGTATTGTACAATTCTAAATTGCGGCGGATGTAGGCCGGCACAGTTTCAAACTCATTGTTGGTATCGGCTGCATTTACGTTGAACGACAGATTACGTAACTTCTGTATTCGTTCTGCAGCGCGAAGTTTTTGTTCCTCTGCTTCGTCCCGCATCGCGGGGTCTTCTGCAAAAAACATGTCTGGATGCTGAGTCTGTAGAGCCCGAGGCGCATCCGCCGCTTTAGAAACTTCATCTTTTATCACCAGTTGCATGTCGAAAGAAGGTTCTTCTTCTTTTTGAACCGACGTTGGCAATGGCGACTCTTGCAAGACGGGTTG
The DNA here is from genome assembly GCA_035495345.1 of Chitinophagaceae bacterium. Taxonomy (GTDB): domain Bacteria; phylum Bacteroidota; class Bacteroidia; order Chitinophagales; family Chitinophagaceae; genus JACMLD01. The sequence goes on from DATJGC010000083.1 coordinate 6,824, forward strand.
ATTCACAGGAGTTGTTGTTTGATCAGGAGAGCAGGTATTATCTGCTGTCCGCGGTTCAGCATAAATATTGGAAGGCTTGGCCAAGTATCCTCCACGCACTGCAGATGCAGGAGAATTATTTAAGTCAGGTTTTGATGGTTTATGAATATTTTCAGCAGGGGACGAAGTCTTGGGTACAGGTGCTGATGCCTGCGAATATACCAACTCCATATACGTGGGCTCTTCTTTCTTCTCCACAGAAACCGGCGCATTGTCCACAGTAGATTTACTGGCAGTGGTATTCGTAAAATTCCCGCTCACCAGTTTGGACGCTGCCGGTACTTCCGCAACAGGTTGTTTTACTTCATTAATGCTGGCAGCTACCACAGGTTTCAGTTCTACCGGTGCCATCATCTCAGGTTCTTCCGGTGCCAGTGAAAGCACCAGTTTTTCTTCCTCCGCAGGTAGGGTTGCTTCTTCTACCCGCTCATCAAGCGGCAGGGCAAATTGTTTGCTGGGCGCGGGTTCTTCTTTCCTTGTTTCCAGCACCATAACAATCTTCTCTTCTTTCTTTGGTGCTTCTTTCTTTGCCGTGGGTTTTGTAAACGGATCCTTGTATTCAAAACCGGTGGCTATAAGGGTAATACCAATTTTATCTGCCAGTGAAGGATCGTACCCGAGGCCGAGTATCACATCCGTACCCTCGCCGGCCCTGCTTAAAAGGTAATTCTGAATGATTTCTACTTCATCCATGGTAAACTCATGATCACCTTCTGAAGAATTGATATTGATAAGTATCCATTTAGCACCGCTGATATCATTGTCATTCAGCAATGGAGAGTTCAATGCCTCTTCAATGGCTTTTTGTGCCCTGTCTTCACCGTCTGCAACGGCATTGCCCAGTATGGCTACACCACCATTCTTCATTACGGTACAAACGTCTGCAAAATCCACATTGATCTGGCCGGTGCTATTGATAACATCGGTGATACATTTTGCCGCGGTAGCCAGTACATTGTCTGCCTTTGCAAAGGCATCCTTCATTTTTAGATTACCAAACTGGTGGCGAAGCTTGTCGTTACTGATCACCAGCAGGGTATCCACATATTGTTTCATGGCCCGTATACCTTCCTCCGCCTGCAACTGGCGCTTTCTTCCTTCATAAGAAAAAGGCGTTGTTACAATACCCACCGTAAGTATACCCAGGTCTTTGCAGATTTTGGCAATGATGGGTCCGCCACCGGTACCGGTACCGCCGCCCATACCCACGGTAATAAACGCCATTTTGGTGTTTACTTCCAGTATACGTTTTATTTCTTCCAGGCTTTCTTCACAGGCCTGTTTACCTATTTCAGGGTTGGCACCTGCGCCCAGGCCCTGGGTAAGATGCGGCCCCAGCTGTATTTTATTGGGTACATTACTTTGCGCAATGGCCTGTGCGTCTGTATTGCAGATGATAAAATTAACTCCTTCAATACTCTGGCTGAACATGTGGTTTACTGCATTGCTGCCACCGCCACCTACACCTATCACCTTAATAATAGATGATTTCTCCTTTGGTAAATCAAAATGTATCATAATCACAGATTTAAATAATTCAAAAGTCAAAAGTTAAAAGTCAAAAAGCAACGCAAGCCAGCTGACTTTTGAATTTTTAATGTTTAATTTATTTCTTACAAATGCTTGTCTTCTTCTTCTTTAAAGAGGTCTATTAGACCGTCTTTGAATTTTCCCCAGAAGTCTTTCATGCCTTTGCGGTTAACAATTTTCTCCGGCACAATGAACTCTTCTGCAGGTGCCATCTCTTCTTCTACCTCAGGCTGTACCTGGCGCAGGGTTTCCGGCACTTCAATCTTTACGTGGCCGGTAATAAACTGTTTGCGGTTATGCTCGTAATCGTCGTACCCTTTTAAGATCAGCCCGATACAGGTAGAATAAGTGGGTTTGGCCAGTTCATCTATATGCCCGCCTGCCAGGTGTTCTGTAGGAAAGCCAATGCGTGCGTTAAGCCCGGTAACATATTCTGTTAACTGTATGAGGTGTTTTAGTTGGGAACCGCCGCCTGTAAGTACTATGCCGCCATTGAGCATGCGATTGTCCATACCCACCTGTTTGAGGTGGTAAGAAACAAAATCCATTATTTCGCTCATTCTTGCCTGCACAATGTTGGCCAGGTTCTTTACACTTATTTCCTTGGCCGGCATACCGCGCAAACCGGGTATGGTGATAAATGCGTTTGCCTTTGCTTCATTAGACAGGGCAGATCCAAACTGCACTTTCAATTGTTCTGCCTGCGTTTTTAATACGCCGAGGCCGGTTTTAATATCATTGGTGATATTTTCTCCGCCAAAAGGAATAACGGCGGTATGTTTCAGGATGCCTTCATAAAACACCGCCAAATCTGTGGTGCCGCCGCCGATATCTACAATGGCCACACCTGCTTCCAAATCTTCTTGTCCCATTACGGCGCTGGCGGAAGCCAATGGCTGTAACACCAGGTCTTTGGTAATGAGGTTGCTTTTTTCTACGGCGCGGTTGATATTACGGATGGCGTTTTTATCGCCGGTAATGATATGAAAGTTGGCACCTACTTTAACACCACCGTACCCAATGGGGTTGGGTATGTTCTGGAAGTTGTCTACCGTAAATTCCTGCGGTATCACATCTATGATCTGATCGCCGGCAGGTATATAGGTTTTAAACTGGTCTGCTATCAGCTGGTCTATCTCACGCTGTGTAATTTCTTCATTGGTATCCTGGCGCACAATATCGCCACGGGTCTGCAGGCTTTTGATATGATGACCGGCAATACCCACGTATACTTCTTTAAAGTCGATGCCCGTATTGGATGCAATACAATTATCCAGTGCCGCGCGGATGGCTTTAATGGTTTCATCTATATTTAATACCTGGCCATGTTTTACGCCATTGCTGTTGGCCCGTCCAAAGCCCACAATCTCCAATTTTCCGTATTCATTCTTTCTTCCGGCAATACAGGCAATTTTTGTGGTACCAATATCAAGTCCAACAATGATTGGCTGCTCATCGTTATTTGCAAAGCCCTGGCCCGGCCCTGCTATATATGATTGTTCATGATTCATAGAAGTATGTTGTTTTTAGTTGTTAACGGTTTATAGCTTGTTGGTTTGTGCTTCATGATATAGTATCCTTACCCCGACTTCCTTTTCATAACTGCTTTGGGATGTTTTGCTGAAGGCAATGAAGCCCGGCTTTTCAATGGTGGTGGACTGGCGGAGGTTGGAACATGGTGAAACGAATCCTTACTGCTGGTATTTGATGGTTGTTCTTTTAAAATCGTTAAAGTTGGCGAAGGTGCAGCATTTGCAACAATATTATTATCCACCGTTGTGGATAGTGTATCCGCTGCTATCTGCCTGGACGCTTCAATAAGTTTCTTTATATTTTTTATTGCCTGCAATGAATCAATTTTTCCTGCGGGTCCTTTCCTTGTAGCTACTACCTGCTGATCATATTGAACGTTAATAACGCTGTATTTATCCATGCCTGCTTTAGCGGCTACCTGTCGGTAAAAAAGATAGAGACGCTGAAACTTTTTGGCGTAATCTTCACCATCGCCAAAGGCAATGATATGCTTGCCTACCACCGGCAGCATTTCAAAACTTCTGTTGGGTGTTATATCTATTTGTGCAATCTGTGCCATCCAGAAGGGGCTCGATAAAATAAAGGGGCTCATTTTTCTTACCTGTTCCAGCAGCAGGCTGTCTGCACCGTACAATGTTTCCTTGTCTGAAGGAAAATTGCTGAAGACCGGCAATTTAATGGTCATTCTATTGTTCAGCGGCAGGCGTTTACCAGCGCTGTCTATATAAAAGCTATTGCCATTTACCGTAAAGATGCGGGCAACGGGGGTGCGCTCTTCCACGGTTACCTGGAGTATATCATTGTTATCAAAAAACAATTGCGCATCGCCCACCCAAACATTCTGTTTGAGCGCCGCTTCAATCTTCTTTAGATCAAAAGAAGATAGCGGCTTGCCCTTTGGCTGGTTGTCTTTACCCGGCGCAATAATGGCCAGCACGTCCTGCTTGTTTAAAAATACCGAAGTATTGGCACTGTGAATGGTAACCGCCGCGCCATTGCAGGTGCTATGTCCTTTTTTATTGATAGCAGCAATCAGCAATACCAGTAAACCGGCGCTTACCACCAGCGCCAGCGACAGGAATAATATCTTTTTTATATTGCCTCTGAGTTGCATACCTATTTTTTTTCCAGTAATTGTTTAATGGGCTGTACCAGGGCATCAATATCGCCCGCCCCCGCGGTTATCAACAACTCCGGCATACCCGCTACCAGACCAGGGAGGTAATTTTTTTCAATGTGCTGCAGCAAATCCTCCTTACTTATGATGCTGGCATGCCTGTTTTTCATTTTATCCAGAATGATTTGGCTGCTTACATTTTCCATGGGCAATTCCCTGGCGGGATAAATGGGCATTAATATCACTTCGTCTGCCAGGTCGAGGCTCTCTGCAAAGCCATCTGCCAGGTCTTTTGTGCGTGAAAACAGGTGCGGCTGAAAAATGACCGTGCATTTTCTGCCTGCAAACAATGCTTTTGCCCCGGTGATCAATGCTTTTAATTCTGCAGGGTGGTGCGCATAATCATCTATAAACGTAACCGGTTTGCCTTCTGCCGGTGGCAAAATGTATTCAAACCTGCGCCGGATGCCTTTAAAAGAGGCAATGGCGGCTTTTATTTTTGCGCGATCAATCCTGAGTAGTGCTGCTACAGTAATGGCGGCCACGGCATTTTCTACATTGTGCATACCGCCCATGTGCAGTTCTACGCCGGACACCATACTGTCTTTCATCATTACATCAAACTGGTAGCCTCCGTTTAGCATGCGCACGTTGGCCGCATAAGCATCTGCAGATTCATTTTGCCTGCTGTACGTAATGGTGCGACTGGCCACCAGGTCTTTTCCGCGTGAGAGGCCGAATTTGGGGATGAGCACCCCATCTTTTTTTACCCTTGCGCCAAAGGCTACAAATGCATCCTGCAGGTTTTCTTCTGTTCCATAAATATCAAGATGGTCTGCATCCATACTGCTGATGATGGCAATATCTGGACTCAACTGTAAAAAGCTTCTATCATATTCATCTGCTTCAATAACACAGGTATTGCGTTCACTGCTCCAGAAGTTGGTTTGATAGTTTACCGCAATGCCCCCCAGGAATGCATTGCAACCATAGCCGCTATCGCGCAGCAGGTGAGCAATCATGGTGGTTATAGTGGTTTTGCCATGGGTACCGGCCACGCAGATATTAAATGAACTTTTACTGATGAGCCCCAGTACCTGGCTGCGCTTCAGCAAATCAACACCGCGCTGGCGATACGCATTCAGCTCTGAATGATTGGCCGGTATGGCGGGCGTATATACCACCATTTGAGGCTGTGCAGGTGCCAATGCAATATTGTCTTCATAATGGATACCGATCCCCTCCTGCTCCAGCTGGCGGGTGAGTGGTGTAGGCGTCTTATCATAACCGCTTACCCCGCAGCCCTTCGACAAAAAGTAGCGCGCCAATGCGCTCATGCCAATGCCGCCGATACCTATAAAGTATACTTCGGCCGGACCGTTGGCATGGTTAATCAGTTCATCTATAGTATTTACCTGGGCCATTGATTGTTTAATACATTGTATTTATGGGTTGATGCCTATGACTGGTCTACCGCATTTACTACTGCCAGCACTTCTCTTGCTATTCTTTTGTCCGCATCTGTAATGGCCAATCGGCCGATATTCTCTGCAAGGCGCTGCATTTGTGCATCGTTCTGCATAAGACTGATGATGGTATCCGCCAGCTTTTCCTTTGCATCACTGTCTTTTACCAGCAGGCCGGCATTTTTTTCTACCAGTTGCCTGGCATTAACGGTCTGGTGGTCTTCTGCCGCAAAAGGGTATGGTACAAATACCACCGGCTTTTTTACCACGCATAATTCTGCAATAGACATGGCACCGGAACGGGCCACAACGGCATCAGCGGCGGCGTAGGCCATTTCCATACGGGCAATAAAATCGTTTACCCATACCTGTGGTATACCTGCGGCCACCTGCCTTCCGCGTTCTGCATACGGCTTACCCGTTTGCCAGATCAGTTGAAGGCCATTGGCTGCAAACTGGGGCAGATGGGCGTCAATGGCTTCATTAATGCCTTTTGCACCCAGGCTGCCGCCCGTTACCAGTACGGTTTTCTTTGCAGGATCTAATCCAAAAAAGCGACTGGCCTCTTCCCTGCCGATAACACTGTTTACAATGCTGCTGCGTACAGGGTTGCCCGTTATAATGATCCTGGCAGCCGGGAAAAATTTTTCCATGCCATCACTGGCCACAAATATTTTATTGGCTTTAACGGCCAGCAGCTTATTGCTTCTGCCCGCAAAGGAATTGCTTTCATGAATAAACGTGGGTATTCCCTTTGATTGCGCAAAACGCAGTACCGGGAAACTGGAATACCCGCCCACCCCAATCACCGCATCGGGCATAAAATCTGCCATGATGGTGCGCACCTGGAAATAACTTTTGATGAGCTTAAACGGCAGCCCGATATTGCTTAACACTGAACTGCGGTTAAGCCCGGCAATATCAATGCCTTTAATATTGTAGCCTGCCTGCGGCACCTTCTCCATTTCCATTTTTCCTTTGGCGCCTACAAAAAGCATCTCCATGCCCGGTTGCATTTCCTTTAATGCGTTGGCAATGGCAATCGCCGGAAATATATGTCCGCCGGTGCCCCCGCCTGCTATGATGATCTTTTTATTCATCATCATTGTTTTGATTTGCTGCCAGTACGGCCTTGCCTTCTAGCTGTTCTACATTGGTGGCCACACTTAATATGATACCTATTGCAATACAGGTAAAGATGAAACTGCTGCCGCCCATACTGATCAGGGGCAGGGTAACACCGGTTACCGGAAATAAATTAACGTTCACCGCCATGTTGGCCAGCGCCTGTATCACCAGCGTAAAGCTGAGTGATAAGGCCAGGAAGGCACCAAATGCATACGGGCATCGCCTGAAAATGCGGATGCACCTGAACAGGAAGACCAGGTAAATAAACGTGATAAACAAACCACCCAATAACCCATACTCTTCTATAATGATGGCGAAAATAAAATCACTGTAAGGATGGGGCAGAAAATTGCGTTGCTCACTATTGCCCGGCCCCACGCCCATCCAGCCGCCTTTTGCTATGGCAATCTTCGCCTGGTTTACCTGGTAATTATCTTCATCATCTGCGTCTGCGCCTCCACCATACATAAAATTTTCTACGCGGTTTATCCAGGTGCCAACGCGCGCAAAGAGGCGCGATTGTGCCTCTGGTTTTATGATCTCGTTATTGTTTTGTTTATGGTGCAGCACGGCGGATATAACCAGTATCAGCACCGGTATCATGGCGGCGCCAACGGTAAGCAACAGGTGTTTGGTGCTTACGCGGCCAATAAACATAATGAGTAAACTGGTGGCGCCAATCAGCAATGCTGTTGAAAGATTGGCCGGCGCTATCAGCAGGCAGATTAAGCCCACGGGAATGATCACTGGTAAAAAGCCTTTTTTAAAATCTTTGATGGTATCCTGTTTCTTACTGAGCAGGCGGCTTAGGTACATAAAGAGCGCCAGCTTTGCCAGGTCAGAAGTTTGTACCGTCATCTGTATAATCGGCAACCTGATCCATCGGCTGCCTTCATTCAATCTTACCCCAAAGAACAATGTATACACCAGTAAGGGAATAGACAGAATAAAGAGGAGGCGCGCTACCTGCGAGTAAATTTTATAATTCACCTTGTGCAGGAAGTAAATGATCATGATACCTACTGCAATAAATACCACCTGTTTAAAAAGGTAAGATTCATTGCTCTTGCTTAGCCGGTAAGCCAGTGAGCCCGTGCTGCTATAGACCACCAGCAGTGACACCAGCGCCAGCACTACCACGGCGGCCCAGATCACCTTATCGCCCTTGGTTTTTTGTCCAAGCCCCCTGAAAGGATTTTTTTCTATGGTTGCAAATTCACTCACTTAATAATATTTAATGAACAGGCTGCTGCCAGTTGGCCGGCCGTATTTATAATGCACGAACGGCTTCTTTGAATTGTCTGCCGCGGTCTTCATAGTTCTTAAACAGGTCGAAGCTGGCGCAGGCAGGGCTTAACAGCACCACATCCCCTTTTTCTGCAAAATGAAAAGCGGCCTGTACTGCTTCTGCTGCGCTGCTGGTGTTTACAATCAGCTCCACATCTTTACCAAAAGCTTCATGAATCTTGCGGTTGTCTGTACCCATGCAAACAATGGCCTTTACTTTTTCTTTTACCAGGTCTAGCAAAAGACTGTAATCATTTCCTTTGTCTACCCCGCCAAGGATGAGTATGGTAGGCTTCTCCATGCTTTCCAGCGCATACCAGGTACTGTTCACGTTGGTAGCCTTGCTATCATTGATAAACTCCACACCCCTCACATTAGATACATGCTCCATGCGGTGCTCCAGCGTTTCAAAAGATTCTATCGCCTCGCGTATCTTGTCTTTTCGCAGCCCAAGGGTAGCTGCTGCTATACCTGCTGCCATGGTGTTGTATTGATTGTGTTTGCCCTTCAGTGCAAAATCGTAAATGCTCATGGTTACGCGCTCGTTGTTTGCTTCTATAATCATCTGTCCGTTTTTAATAAATCCGCCGTTGCCTGGTTGTTGTTGCATGGTAAATGGTAATGGGTTAGAATTGATTGCAAATTGTTGCATGTACTTCGTCGTTACTGGATCGTCTGCGCAATAAATAAAATAGTCGTCTTTTGTCTGGTTCATCGCTATCCTGAACTTGCTGGCGATGTAGTTTTCAAATTTGTAATCGTACCTGTCTAAATGGTCTTCCGTAATATTGGTTAAGATGGCTACCTCAGGCCTGAATGTTTTTATATCATCCAGCTGAAAAGAACTGATCTCCAAAATGTACCAGGGCTTTGGATCTTCTGCCACCTGCTTGGCAAACGAATACCCAATATTGCCAACCAGTGCTGCATCAAGACCTGCATGCCTGCAGATATGATATACCAGTGAAGTGGTGGTGGTTTTTCCGTTACTGCCGGTAATGGCAACTATTTTACTATCGCCTTTGTAACGGAAGGCCAGCTCAATTTCACTGATGATGGGTATGCCCCTGGCCCTGATCTTTTTTACCAGTTCATTTTTTTCAGGAATACCCGGGCTTTTCACTACCTCATCTGCTGCAAGCACCAGTTCTGGGGTATGACCGCCTTCTTCAAAAGGGATCTGCTTTGCCCGGAGTTCCTGTTTGTACACATCTTTCAAAGAGCCATTGTCAGACAAAAACACGTTGTACCCATGCATCTTTGCCAGTAATGCAGCGCCTGCCCCGCTTTCTCCTCCACCCAGTATGACCATTCTTTTAGGCATTACATCTTGTTGTTTCAGTCTTTGTTTCCGGTTGCCCGGATCAGGGGGTTTTTCAATGGTTTAAATTTTTCCTGCACCACAATTTCTTCCGGTTGTAAGGGGGTCTTTCGGTGGATGGATTAGGTTGCGTGGTTTTTCAAGAATCGTCTTAACGCTTTGTATCAACTATTTAACTACCGGCTTCTTTGCTGACCAGTTGTTTTTATTTGCTTACCTGATTTTGAGTGTTACAATAGAGAACAGTACGCAGAGGATGGTAACAATCCAAAACCTTGTTACAATCTTGCTTTCATGGTAGCCCAGTTTCTGGTAATGGTGGTGCAGCGGGCTCATTAAAAAGATGCGCCTGCCCTCTCCATACTTTTTTCGGGTATACTTAAAGTAACTGACCTGTATTGTGACACTTAAAATTTCTACCAGGAATACGCCGCAAAAAATAGGTATCAGCAATTCTTTGCGCACCATGATGGCCAGTGCCGCAATGATACCGCCCAGCGTAAGGCTGCCTGTATCGCCCATAAAAACCTGTGCGGGATAGGCATTGTACCAGAGAAAACCAATGCAGGCCCCTACCATGGCAGCAATAAATATGGATAGCTCACCCAGGTTGGGGATGTACATGATGTTCAGGTAATCTGCAAAACGGATATTGCCACTTGCATAAGCAAAGATGCCCAGGCAAACGCCAATGATAGCAGACACACCCGTGGCCAGCCCGTCTATGCCATCCGTTATATTGGCCCCGTTGGATACTGCCGTAATAATAAATATCACCACCAGCAGGTAGAGCACCCAGGTATACGGACGCACTGCTTCCGGCAGCAGCTTGCTATAATTAAACTCGTGAGATTTTACAAACGGTATGGTAGTAATGGGTTCTTTTGATTTTACGAATGTGCGTTCCTTACCATCCTGCGTAAATACAATTACGTCTGATGCTTTGAGCGACTTGGTATCACCGGTATACTCACGGTAGGCTTTTGTATTGTCGTTGAACAGGAGTGTTAACCCAATGATAAGCCCCAGGCCTACCTGGCCAAGAATTTTAAACCAGCCGGCCAGCCCGTCCTTATCCCCTTTTTTGTATGCCACGCCCTGTTGCTGCGCCATGCGTTTGGCGCGCAGCTTTAGGTAATCGTCTACAAAACCTACAATGCCCAGCCAGATGGTAGATAAAATCATGAGGCGGATATAGGCCTTGTTGAGGTTGGCGAGCAATAGCGTAGGCACCAGTATGCCCATGATGATAATCAGTCCGCCCATGGTGGGTGTACCTTTCTTCTGCTGTTCACCGGCAAGGCCCAGGTCTCTCACGGTTTCGCCTACCTGCTTTTTTACGA
>DATJGC010000084.1:0-5199 GCA_035495345.1 Chitinophagaceae bacterium
CAGATTATTTTTATGGTGTAATAGCTCACAAAAAAACACATCACCATGAAAAAGAAAATGAATTTCCTGCTCGCCACTGTTTTTTGTCTTTGTATTTCTTCGCTGGCATTCAGCCAGAATGATCATAGCATTCCGGCCTGGGTTTCTGAAGATGGTTACTGGGTAATGGAAGGCAATGTACACCAGCCGCGCCAGCATACCGTTCGTTTTTATACCAATGATCATATACTGGTGGGCAGCGCCAGCATCGACAGTAAAAAGTTAAACGTAAAAAGAAAGAGAGTGAAGATGCAGTTGAAAGAAATGCTGGAAGCGTCCTTGCTGGCCTGGTCTGAAAAAAAGGCGGCCGATACCATGCAATCAGTGGTAAGCCATCCGTAGAATCTACTGGCGGCGTGGGTCTGCGTTTCATTTTTTTGTCGATAAAGGCCGTTCGTCGCAAAAACCGGATTGTCTGCCGCAGTAGCGCCGACCGCCCTGAAAAATGAGAAAGTACTTCGTACATTTAGGTAAGCGCTTATGGAACAACATCCGTTTATATTTTCTGATGAATGGAAGTACCGCATTGCAAGGCATACTGCTTTCTGGACCTTCTGGTGGCTCTTCCAGGGATTTCTTTATTCATTTGTACCATCTGCCCGGGTATTCAATTACTGGCAGAGCCTGGAGTTGTCAATGATTGAGTCGCTGGTCTTTATGCTCAGTCATATGTTTCTGGCCTATTCGCTGATGTATTTTGTAGTGCCGCGCTACCTGCTCACCCAACGGTACTGGGCAACCGCAGTCTGGACCTTCGTATTATTTTTAGCGGCTGCTGCCTTCTCGGCCGTACTGGGCAATTATGTACTAAACCCGCTACGCGTTTGCCTTGCACAACTTCGCTTTGTGGAAGGTTATTTTCAGCAGCTGCCGGTGCAACTGCCCAGGTCTTTGCTGGCGGGCCTCCGGGGCGGTATCACCATCGGCGGTATTGCGGCAGCTATAAAGCTCATGAAATACTGGTATGTGAAAGAACAACGCAACCTGCAGCTGCAGAAAGAAAATGTGGCCTCCCAGCTTCAATTGCTAAAGGCGCAGGTGCATCCGCATTTCTTATTCAATACGCTGAATAATATTTATTCTCATACACAGGACCGTGCGCCGGTGGCGGCCAGGTTAATTACCGGTTTATCAGATATACTCCGCTTCATGCTGCATGAAAGCAGCCTGCCGCTGGTACCGCTGTCTAAAGAGCTAAAGCTGATGCAGGACTATATCAACCTGGAACAGATCAGGTATGGCAATAAGCTAGATTTGCATGTTGATCTTCCGTCCAGCACGGGCGATTTACACATTGCCCCGCTTTTATTACTGCCGCTAATTGAAAATTGTTTTAAACACGGTGCGAGTACCATGCTTGAGCAGCCCTGGATTAGCCTGCAGGCAAGCATTGAGGGCAACGTCATGCACATGAAATTAATCAATGGCAAAACAAATGAAGAAAACATACGGCCTGCGCCATCGGGTATTGGGTTGAAAAATGTGCAGCAACGCCTGCAATTGCTCTACCCTGGCAAGCATAGTTTTGTTATCAATAACGAAGAAGAAGTGTTTATTGTAAACCTTACCATCACCCTGGAGGCAATAGCCGCCCGGAACGTGAAGATTGTACACGCCCCTGTATATGCCAATTATGACGAGTGAGCATAACCTGCGCTGCCTTATTGTAGAAGATGAACCGCTGGCGCGGCAAATCATCAGCCGCTATGTGCAACAGACCCCTAACCTTGAGCTTTGCGGAGAATGTGCCAATGCCATACAGGCTTTTGGATTCTTACGCCAGCACCCGGTAGACCTCATGTTCCTGGACATAAGAATGCCCCAGCTCAACGGCAATGACTTTTTAAAAGCCCTCCAAAACCCACCCAAGGTTATTTTTACCACGGCTTATCCTGACTATGCGCTGGAAAGTTATGAGTTGGATGCTGTTGACTACCTGATGAAGCCCATCACCTTTGAACGATTTTTAAAAGCGGTGAACAAGGCGAGCGACACGGGCATTCTAAAGCAGGAGGCCAGGCTAGTGGAAGCACCTAAGGCATCCACCGGTTCATTTGTGTATTTCAGGGCCGACAGGAAAATGGTGAAGCTGTTGCTGGACGACATCCTCTACATTGAGAGCATGAAAGACTATGTAAAAATTGTGACCCGGGAGACCAGCATTGTGAGCAGACAACCCATCAGTGCTGTTGAAGCCATGTTGCCGGAGAAAGAATTCATCCGCACACACCGTTCCTTTATTGTATCGGTTCAAAAGATAACATCCTTTACACAGGAGCTGATAGAGATTGGCAAAACCGAAATCCCGATTGGTAAAATCTACCGCCAGTCTGTTTTAAAAGCGCTTGGCTAAAGCATACCAAACAGTGTAGCATGCAAGCTTAACTATCGTCAATGATAGTATAGAGGCCCCGCATTTTTTTTCTTCCGCCATTTACCAGAGCGGGCGCTGCTGGTAATAATCCAGGATTTTTATACGCAACAGGTATTCATACCGGGCAACAATAAGATTTGTTTTGGCCCTGTCAAGGTTATTTTTGGCAATCAGGTATTCTACGGTAGAGCCCACGCCCTGGGTAAAGCGCACTTCTGCTGCATGAAATGATTGGGTATAGGCATCCACCTGGTTGCTCAGTGTTTTATAACGGTCAAGCGCAGCCGTCATATTGAAATAGTCTTTTTCAATATTCTGTTTCAGCTGAATCTTGGTGGTTTGCGCGGTAAACTGGGCGCTTTTATAATTAATTGTAGACAGTTTCACCTGGTTGCGGTACCTGAAATTGTTCAGGATGGGGATATTAATACCGGCCCCCACATAGGTACCGTAGTTATTGCGCAGCTGGTTATCGTACGGAATTTTCTTATTGGCCGCATCCTGCGCCAGGCTAGAAAAATTGGTGCTGATGCCCGCGCCCACACCCAGGCTGGGATAAAGATTTCCTTTGTTGGCTTTTACCTGTTTTTCAAAGCTTTTTGTTCTGAGGTCGGCGGCTTTTACAATGGCCAGCAGCCTGGTGGCCGTGGCATAAATACTGTCTGGTGAACTGCCATAGTTCATATCAAACTGGTCGGCGCCAATGCGGGCAACCTGCAGGTCTTTATTAAACGGCACGTTCATGAGTTGTGCAAGTGTATAACGCGACTGGTCAAGCGAATTTTGCGCGTTGATAAAGGCCAGTTGATCATTGGCGTATTGTCCGCGGAGATCAGTTAGGTCAGAGGGTTTTATGGCGCCTTCCTTGTCCATTACTTCCAGCCTGCTTACCTGCTGCGCGGTTACATCTGCCTGTCGCCTTGCCTGTTCCAGCAAATCTGTGTTGGTAAGCATTTGCAGGTAAGCCAGTATAACATCAAGGGTTAGCTTGTCTTTGGATTGCTGCCAGTCTGCTTTGCTGGCTTCGTATGCATACTTATTGCTCTTAAGGTTGTTGAGCAAATAGAAACCATTAAACAGCGTAAGATTGCTGGTAAGATTGTAATTGGCAGTAGTTAAAGAAGAATTGATATAACTGTTGTTGGCTGTATTGATGCTGCGGCCAGAATTAAGGTTATGGTTGATGGTACCGTTTACCTGAGGCACAAAATAACCTTTCGCCTGGTTTACGTTTACGCCTGCAATATCTACCTGGAATTCAAATTGCTTTACGGTAGCATTATTAGCAATGGCCGTTTCTACGGATTGCTGCAGGGTAAGTACGGAGTCTTGCCCAAAACCAACATTTAACGCCACCATGCATGTTGTAAGAAAAAGTAATTGCTTCATAGTTTCAAGAAATCAAGAGTGGTTAGTCGTGGCTGTCTATTCTGCCGTCTAGCAGGTTAATGATATGTGTGCCGTAACCGGCATTTTTTTCAGAATGGGTTACCTGAATAATGGTTACACCTTCTTTATTGAGTTGCTTAAACAGGTCCATGATTTCTTCGCCCTGTTTGGAGTTCAGGTTGCCGGTGGGCTCGTCTGCCAGCAATAGTTTGGGTTTTGCAATCAATGCCCTTGCTATACCTACCAGTTGTTGTTGTCCGCCGGAGAGCTGGGTTGGAAAAAGATCTTTCTTTCCTACGATGTTAAAACGGTCCAGCATATCTGCCACCATCGCCTTTCTTTCGGAGGTCTTTATATCCTGGTAGATCAGCGGTGTTTCAATATTTTCATAGACCGTGAGTTCATCAATAAGGTGATAGGCCTGGAACACAAAACCGATGTACTGCTTGTACAGGGCAGACCTTGCTTTTTCTTTTAGTTTGTGTACGGCCTCGTGCATGAACATGTATTCTCCTTCATCTGCATCGTCAAGCATGCCAATAACATTCAGAAGGGTAGATTTACCGCTTCCGGAAGGGCCCATGATAGAAACAAACTCGCCTTCTTTAATGTGCAGGTTGATATCTTTTAGCAAAAACGTGCGCGCTCCGCCTACATTCACCCACCTGGAAATATGTTTTAGTTCAATCATAATTGTATTTGTTGTTTCAAAAACCGGATGAAAACTGGCCCTGCTGCCCTTGTTTTTCAACTGCTGTGCCAACTATCAAACCTTTGCCAGTAAAGGGTTTGAGGCAAAACGGCCAGCGGGGGTGTCCGGAAACGGACACTTTTATGTACGATATCGTACGTAAAGAACCTTTACAACAAATGCCGGCTGGGGCAAAGGTCTGGGGGCCCTGCAAGCGGCATTGTACATTACTCATTCCTGAGTGAGCGCACCGGGTTGGCAGCGGCCGCGCGGATGGCCTGCAGGCTTACAGTGGCAATGGCTATGAGCAGTGCAATAAAGCCGGCCGCCACAAATATCCACCAGCCAATGCCGGCACGGTAAGGAAAATCGCGCAGCCAGGTATCGCCGGCCCACCAGGCCAGTGGTGATGCTATGATGATGGCGATGAAGACCAGTTTTACAAAGTCGAGCGACAATAACGCAGCAATATTGGCAACACTGGCGCCCAACACTTTCCGGATGCCGATTTCCTTTGTTCTTTGCTGCGCGGTAAAAGCGGCCAGTCCAAACAAACCCAGGCAGGCAATGAGAATGGCCACCAGCGCCGCCGCAATAAAGACATTACCCAACTGCTGTTCAGTGGCGTATTGCTGGTTATAGTTTTCGCCCGCAAAAAAATATTCAAAAGGATTACCGGCAAAATATTTCTGGTAGAGCGCCCGCA
>DATJGC010000085.1:0-4024 GCA_035495345.1 Chitinophagaceae bacterium
CACAAACATGGAAATGCGCGGCACAATCAGTCCAACAGTATGGGTTTTATTGGTCCTTAACCCAGATGCCATGGCATTGCGTTTATAACCTACTTCTTCTACCATGGCCATCACCTTGCTGCGGGTGGCTTTGTGCACATGGGGGTGGTTGTTTAGCACCCTTGATATGGTAGCGGGTGAAAGGCGCAACACTCTTGCAATATCATGTATTGAGTTCTTCCTGGGCGGTTTCTTTTTCATGGCTGTGTATAGCGGATGGCGCGGCAAGCCAGTCCCTTGTCTGAAACAGGTAAATAATTGAATGAGTGTAGTAGTAGTGGCCCTTTCCGGTGATAATAATACGCCTTAACCTGGTCTAAGGCAAGAAAAACTGAAATCGTTTTCAATATTATTGACTGAAATGGTTGTTTGTTCAGAAGCGAACGGGTGTGCGCAACGCATAAAACTGGCTAAACAGTTAATTTTTGGCATAAGCAATCGGTTTTAGCTGTTAAAAGCATAGGTGAGCCAAACTTGCTTAAAAAAACTGGAATCGGTTTCATAAACCACAGATTTATTTACTGAAACGTTTGAGTAAAAAGACCGGCACAAAGAAGATGCTTCAACAAATAGTTTGCAATAGAATCCCTAATTTTCTTTTTATAAATACATACCGCCCCTTCGTTTTTACCCGGCGGTTACCTTATCTCCCAATAGTTTGTCACCAATTCCTCTTAACGATTTAATTGTCAACATGAAATCTTTCCGGCTTTTCACTGTATCATTATTTGCCCTGCTGCTAACAGCAAACGCCTTTGCGCAAACAGATTATATTGGCGCGGCCAGCAGCTTACCGGGTCATCCGCGTATTCTCTTATTACAGGGCGAAGAAGCCCGCATCAAAAAAACCATCCAGGCAGATGCCACCTGGGCAAAAGTGAACCAGGCCATCATTACTGAATGTGACAGGCTTATCTCCGTTCCCCCCGTAGAACGGATAAAAATTGGGCGCCGCCTGCTCGATAAATCACGCGAGGCTTTGCGCCGTTTATTTGATCTCTCCTATGCTTACCGTATTACAGGCGATGCCCGTTACCTCCAGCGTGCTGAAAAGGAAATGCTGGCCATTGCTGCATTTTCTGACTGGAACCCCTCGCACTTTCTTGACGTGGCAGAAATGACCATGGCCATGGCAATTGGATACGACTGGCTATACAAAGACCTGCCGCCCGCTTCAAAAACAATTATTGCACAGGCTATCCTGAAAAAAGGGATTGAGCCTTCGCTCGATAAAAAAAATAACAGCAACTGGATAAATGCTGAGCACAACTGGAACCAGGTATGCCATGCAGGTATGGCCTATGGTGCGCTCGCTATTTTTGAAGACCAGCCTGAACTGGCCAAACAGATCATCAACCGCTCCATCAATAATGTGCCTTCTTCCATGAAAGATTTTGGGCCGGATGGCGCCTATCCTGAAGGCTATGGCTATTGGGGCTATGGCACCAGCTTTAATGTATTGCTGGTAAGCGCGCTTGATAAGGCCTTTGGCCAGAACTTTGGCCTGAGTGATAAACCCGGTTTCTTAAAAACCAGCGGCTACCTGGAAAATATGACAGGACCTACCGGTCGACCCTTTAATTATTCTGATGCCGGCGGCGGCGGTGGCCTTCAACCCGCCATGTTTTGGTTTGCACAAAAAAACGCTGATCCATCACTGTTATGGGTAGAACGCGGCAGGCTCTTAAAAGATGATCCCAAAAGATATATTAACGACCGCTTATTGCCCGCAGCCATTCTGTGGGGTAGTAATGGCGGCATTAACAAGGTAAGTCCGCCTGCTGCTACCATGTGGGTGGGAAAGGGTAAAAGCCCGGTGGCGCTGATGCGTACCTCGTGGACAGATACCGCCGCCCTCTTTGTTGGAATGAAAGGTGGTTCTGCCTCGGTGAATCATGCCCATATGGATGTTGGTTCCTTTGTAATGGATGCCGCAGGTGTGCGTTGGGCCATGGATTTTGGCATGCAGGAATATGAATCACTGGAGTCTAAGGGCATGAGCATTTTTGGCAGAACACAAGACGCACAGCGGTGGACCGTTTTCCGGTACGTAAACCAGGCGCACAATACCCTTACGTTTAATGATAAGCACCAGATGGTAGCAGGTTATGCGCCCATCAGCAGTTATTCTGCTGATAAAAATTTTATGAATGCCATTACTGATCTTACAGATGTATACAAAGGCGCTGTAAAAAAAGCCAGCCGCGGCATTGCCATTGTAGACCAGCAATACGTAGTGGTAAGAGATGAAATTGAAGTGGCAGATACGGTGACTACCATTCGGTGGACGATGGTTACACCCGCTACCGTAACTATAACGGGCAAGAACACTGCAGAACTCACTAAAGACGGACAAAAACTGCAATTACGCGTGGAAGCCGCCCAACCGGTTACCATGAAGCAGTGGCCCACTGATCCGCCACCCAATAGTTATGATGCACCCAACCCTGGCACTACCCGCACTGGTTTTGAATTAACCGTGCCGGCCAATACCGCTACCAGCATCACGGTATGGCTGGTGCCTGAAAAAGCCGCGAAGGCAGTTGGTAAAAGCATACCAGCACTGGCTAACTGGAAAAAAGATCAGTAACGCTTAAGAGCTTTTGTACAAGAACATTTAATATGCCAGCGCTTAAGAAATTTCTTTTGCCTCTATTGCTTTGCTCGTATATACCATGGTTAGGGAATACCGCTGTTGCCCAAAATAAAACCATGAACGGGTACAAGGGTATCTGGTTTACCCTTGGCCAGCCTTCTGCCTATGGCGATAAATATTCCGGCGGCCTGGCCACGTATACTTCCAGTCATGTGCCAATTGCTGTATACGCAAAGGAAGTGAAGAAAACATTTTTTGTGTATGGCGGCACCAGCGGCGAGCATAAGCGGCACCTGCTCATCATGATCAGTTATTATGATCATGAAAAAAAGCACGTGCCTCGCCCTGTTATCGTATTCGATAAAGAAGGTGTTGATGACCCGCATGACAATGCATCCTTGGCGCTGGATGATAAAGGATATATCTGGGTTTTTGTAAGTGGCCGAAATACCACGCGGCCCGGAAAGTTGTTTAAAAGCCGGCAACCCTATGCCATTGATAATTTTGAAGAAATAAGAACAGCCACCATGACCTACCCGCAGCCCTGGTGGGTGAGCGGTAAAGGCTTTTTCTACCTCTTTACAAAGTATACCAACGGGCGCGAGCTGTACTGGTCTACCAGCAACGATGGCCTGCAATGGACGCCCGATCAAAAACTGGCAGGTATGGGTGGGCATTACCAGGTTTCTTCTATCAAACAAGACAGTATTGTTACTGTATTCAATTACCATCCTTCAGGCAATGTAGACAAACGCACCAATCTTTACCTGCTGCAAACGGCAGACAGGGGGCAAAGCTGGACTACCGTAGATGGTCAACCGATTTCAGTGCCCTTAACTGATAAAACCAGTGCCGCGCTGGTAAAAGATTATGAGCGCGAAGGAAAACTTGTGTATATAAATGACCTGAATTTCTGCAAGCATGGCCACCCGGTAGTGCTGTACATCTGCAGCAACAATTTTCAGCCCGGGCCCGCCAAACGGAGCTGGACCGTTGCCCACTGGAATGGCCAGCGCTGGATCTTCACTGATCTCTGTGCGGCAACGCATAATTATGATATGGGTTCACTGTACATAGAGGGTGATACATGGAGGGTGATTGGTCCCACGGTGCCCGGTCCGCAATTGTATGGCACAGGCGGCGAAATGGCACTCTGGCGAAGCAATGACGAAGGCGCCCACTGGACAATGAAAAAACAACTTACTAAAAAAAGCCTGGTGAACCATTCTTACGCACGTCGGCCGCTGCAGCATCCGAAGCATTTTATGCCTTTTGGTCAGATGGAAACCCGGACAAATTATCACCCGCACAACTCTATTTCTGCAATAGTGCAGGCACCGTGTTCAGGTTGCCCTATAACATGAGAACAGCTTTTGCAAAACCCATAAA
>DATJGC010000086.1:0-3381 GCA_035495345.1 Chitinophagaceae bacterium
CAGTTTTCTCACAAAGGAAGTTATAGTGCCACAGCAAAAGCGCACAGCCTGCATGATATCAATATCAAGCTGCAGAAAGGCCGGCGCATTGCGTTTATTGGTGAAAGTGGCAGCGGCAAGAGCACGCTGATGGCGGTTCTCCGCGGATTGTATGAAACAGCAGCAGGACTGCAGATTACCGTAGACGGGCAACCCATAGATCCTGCTGCTATGGCGGCCTCCATTACCCTGTTTCCGCAGGAGCCTGAAATCTTTGAGAATACCATTGAACATAATATCACGTTGGGATTGCCTTTTGAAGAAGCAGAAATACAGGAAGTATGCGCCACCGCGCATTTTACAGAGGTAGTACAGCACCTGCCTAACGGACTGCAATCAAGTATCCAGGAGAAAGGGGTGAATTTATCTGGCGGCCAGAAACAACGCCTGGCACTGGCGCGTGGCATACTTGCAGCGCGCAGCAGTGATATTATTTTACTGGATGAGCCTACCAGCAGCGTGGATGCCAAAACAGAGATGCGTATCTATGAGAACCTCTTTGCGGCGTTTAAAGACAAGGCTGTAGTGTCTACCCTGCATCGTTTGTACCTGCTTAGTTATTTTGATTATGTATACGTGTTACAAAACGGCCGCATTGCCGCGGAAGGAAGCTTTGCAGAGTTGAAAAAGAACAATGCGCTCTTCAATGAATTGTGGAACCACCAGGAGCGTGAAAAGTAATATTAAGGCATTTACCTGTTACCTGCCGTAGATGCTGCGCATGCGACTATCAAACTGGCTCATCAGTTGCCTGGTGAGGTTGCGGTAGAGTTCATCATAGCTGGGTTGCTCACTATAGGCGCCGCGTATAATGGCCCAGTCTTTATCGCTCAGCGCGCGCTGATCACCGGTATAGCTGCCGGTTAATTTCTCCCAGGTATAATTCGCGTTGATACGGTCTGTGGTAAGCATGCGGCGTGTTTCAGCATCCATGATGCGGTAATCCATACTGGCGCGTGAATCTATAATGCGGCGTGTTAAGTTTACGGTAGCACTCACCGTAATGGTTCTTGTTTTCTTGGCGTCTTTATCATCCTTCTCCGTAATTTCTTTGGTTACTGTGTACGACTCTCTTCTGGCACCCATTTGTCCAAACCAGATATCGTATACGTTAATGTCCATAAACTGGTCTGCCCGTACATCACGCGCCCTGGGTTCACTGCTGTTGTAAAATTTATAAAAATGGCTGTTACCAATATTATTGAGCGCGTATACAATATCGTTCTGAAAATAATTGCCGTTTACCTGGTAATTATTGAAACGCTGGTCGAACTTATCTACAATAATGTTTACGATGGCCAGGTTGTAGGCATCATCACGACGATCTTCTACATCTTTATAACCGGGCACATAGGCCGCTACACGTTGAAAGCTTTCGTAGGCTTTCTGCGCGCTTAGCCTGTCGCCGCGCTGCAGCATTTCCATGCCGCGGTCGTAATGATAGGCAGCCGCATCATCTGCGGCACGCGCAAGTTCTGTGGCGTAGTTACGGGCATTTACATGACTAAAGGCAGCCGGCGTAGCTGCAATGGCAGTGTACATTTTTTGCAGGGCGGCATAATCCCGGTAAATAATATCCAGCTTCTGCGCACTGCCGGCACCTGTATTGGCGGCGGCAATGGAGCTTTCATAACGGGTAACTGCTTCGTTGTAAGCCTGGGGCAGAATGGCAGCGGCCGTGGCATTGTCTGGCTTCTTGCGGAGATCGTCCAGGGCTGAGTAAAGGGCTCTGTCGTACTGACCTTCGTCGAATAATTTTTTAGTGGATTTACAGGCGGCGCAGCATACAAGCAGGGCCAGCAGCAGGAGTGTAAAGGGTCTCATAAAAGGTCAGTTTAGACGGCGAAAAGTACAATAATTCCCGGGAACGGCTGTAAGGTTTTTGCGCGGTAATTGTATCCGCTGCCGCGGGAAACGTGGGCCACAGCCTACGTACAGCAACAAGTAAAGTTCTACCGGTCACCAGTAAGCGCTGTCTAATCAGCTTCCACGTAAATGGTTTGTTTGAGGCGGATGGCGATGGGCTTCTCCAGTCTAATGGCGGGCGACCAAAGCGGCATTGCCTCAAAGCGCTCAATGATCAGGTTGTTCATTTCATTGGTGGCACCGCGCAGTACTTTTGGCAGAATGGTCTTGCCTTCTTTGTTTACAATGTACTCAACCGTGATGAAGGTTTTCTTCTGGTCTTCCGGCAGCAGTTTTACCAGGTCTTTGGAAAGATTGTCGAGAAATTTCTGGAAGGCCTCTGCCCCACCCTGGAACACCGGTAATTTATTGACGGAGTTTTCCAGTTCACTCATATCAAACTTAACGGGTGTAGCTTCTTTGCGTTTAACGGTTTTTACTTCAACTTTTACTTCTTCATTGGCAATTTTTACATCGTCGCCAAAAACATACTCGCCCTGGTCGTTCACCATTATCACGGGCAGGTTCTTATGTTTCTCGAAATAGAAAAACACCTGTTTCATTTTTTCGGCCATGCCGCGGTATTCGGGAAAATCATGGATGTACTTGGAGAGGTAATCATTGCTGCGTGCATTTTTAAATGAAATGGGGAAAATATGCACGGGTATAAAATCTTCTCCCTGGTTCTTTGCCTGGGTAGCGAGTATATACAGTTCTTCAATCTGTGTATCTGTGATGGGTATGCAGCCGGTGGTAACACAACTGCCGTGGATATAGATATCACCGCCTGGCTGCAATGAATCACTCAGCATGCGGTCAGAAGCATTGGGGTAATTGAGACCGAGCGATAAATGATAGGTACTGCGGGGGTTGAATTCATTGATATAGTAAAAGCCTTCGGGCACCTGGTAATCGCCTGCCATTCTCTTGGGGCCCAGGGTGCCGGCCAGTGCACACACTTTGTAGGTCTTAAACAGTTTGTAGGGATCGTTCTTTTCCTGCTTTACCCATACTTCCAGCTGGCTATCATACTTAAAGGAGCGGATATACATGTAACGGGCAGGCCACTGCAGTTTTTTTACTTCAAACTGTTTTATCAGGGTATCTTCTTTGCGTTTCAGCGCGTCATTAAAAACAGGGAAGGAACGCTGGTAGTTTACAAAATTAAAATCCGGCGCCGATGTTTGCGCCCTTACGGAGAAGGAGCAGCAAAGGCCTGTAAATACCAGCAAAACAGCAAATCTTATCATAGCCATAGTATGTCTTTCATAAAAACGGATATAAGTGCAAATTATTACCGCCTTTGCCAGGATAGGCGCCAAAATTACTACAATGGCATGGCAAAAATTAAACCAGCTATCCACTGCTGTGGAAAACGCTTGG
Organism: Chitinophagaceae bacterium; assembly: GCA_035495345.1. Taxonomy (GTDB): domain Bacteria; phylum Bacteroidota; class Bacteroidia; order Chitinophagales; family Chitinophagaceae; genus JACMLD01. The sequence goes on from DATJGC010000086.1 coordinate 3,328, forward strand.
CAAGGGAAGGTTAAATTGGAGGTCTTTGTGGCAGGCTTGTATCGTCCTTCCCTG
>DATJGC010000087.1:0-6694 GCA_035495345.1 Chitinophagaceae bacterium
AGCGATGGTAAGCGGTAACCCCGAAAGTGTTGAGCAATGGTTTTTAAAGGATAGCAATCACATTGTCATCAGGGGTATTTTAATGTATACGCCTTCAGATTACGGCATGGACACCACCAGGTTGGAGCAAATGATTAAGGACCGCAAAATAGAAATCTTTGGCGAGCTGGCTCCCTATTACGCCGGTGCTACTTTGAGTGATTCAATATGGCAGCCTTATTTACGTATCTGCGAAAAATACGACATTCCCGTAGCGGTCCATACCGGCGGCGGCGACCCCGGCGGTACCTACTCTTGGTCGCCCATGGCAAGGTTAAAATTTGGCGACCCCTACCTGGTAGAAGATGTGTTGGTAAGATATCCCAAACTCAGGGTGTATCTCATGCACAACGGTGGCGAAGATTGGCATGAACATGCCTTGCGACTGATGGCCTATTACCCGCAATTGTATACTGATATCGCTGTAATGCTATGGGTAGAACCCAACGCACAAAGAAGCGTTACAGCTTTTCTGAAAAATGCCAAACATGCGGGCTATCTTGACAGGGTAATGTTTGGGTCAGACCAGATGACCTGGCCCTATGCTATTGAAAAATCAATCAGGTTCCTGAACGGCTTGAGCTTTCTCACAAGCAAAGACAAGGAAAACATATTGTATAACAATGCGGCAAAGTTTCTGAAATTGAAAAACGACTTGCATAAGTGAAACTTCGCGCATCCGTAAGCCAAGACCATCGTAGCAGTATAATTAAAAAAAGGATTCTTTTTCTGCAGCAGACCCTAAAAGTTGTACATTAATTCTTCGAAAGCAATAATTTAACTGAATGAACGAGGAATTAACACTGAGGATTGTACTGGAAGATCCACCGCCGGGTGTTGACTTTGGTTTGCAAAAAGGAAGCGGCCATCATTATGAAACCATCCAGACACAACGGTCTGGCCATAAAAGCCTGGTCTTTGAATTTCCGATTACCGTAAAACTTACCAAAGAAGGGCTTCCAAATTTTCTGGGCGTGTTTGTGCAGGGGCCCAGCAGTCAACGGTTCATATACCTGGATATTGGTATCGGGGCAGGACAGAAAGACACGGCCTGGAACAGGCGATTGAAAATTCCGCTAACCGGCATCAGCCTGGATCTCATTAAAGAGCTATCAGCCAACAATAATACATTGCTGGAGGCAAAAGTAGCGGGTACCGGAAAAGACAAGGGCCCCAATTGCGGAACGGTAAAACCATTTACCGGGTGGCATATTGCTTACAAGATTGCACAATAAATCATCTCAACATCATAAGTAACCATAAAATTAATGAAAGTGAAAACAAGACTTTCCTTACTCGCCTTTCTTTGTATGGCTGTATACAGTTGCAAAACCAATCAGCTGATTCATGCATCAACCCCGGGCAACGAAATGTTTAAGGTGGTCATTCTTTATCCAAATGGCGAAGGCAAAACTTTTGATATGGACTATTATAAGAACAAACATATGCCCATGGTGGCTGGCTTCATAGGAAAAAATCTCCAGTTTTATGAGATCGACAAGGGCATATCAGGCAGAACACCCAATGATAAAATGCCTTATTTAGCGGTAGGTTATTTCTATATCAGGGATACAGCCGCATATAACAAGGCCATTGGGCAAAACAGGGAAGCCATCGTGAGCGACTTTAAAAACTACACCAATGTTCAGCCGATTGTACAGATCAATGAAGTAACGCAGCTGGGTTTCAGCAAAGCAAAACAATAGTAGTATTAGTTCAATTATCAGCCCAGGCTTTGTGCTTGTGACCCCTTTACACCTGCCCGCAAAGCCGGTACATTGCTTTTTGAAAAGAAAAAGCGCAGCCAATAAAAACGCCATCCAAGCGTTCGCCGTTTACAGAGTCATCCACGTAAAAAAAGATCACTTACAGCAACAATAATTTATTGTTATACCAGTTCATTAGAGGGTCCGTACTGTCAAAACCCTTCAATGTATAACACGGTAAACGCTTTGCCAGCCTGGCGGATCCTGAAGCGATAATTCATACATAAAAACCCTAGTCTACCTATCATCCAAAAACCTCTACCTACATGATTATTTATGGCACCAGGGGCACTGAACTGGCAAAAGAAACCCTTTTTGACAGTTGCCCTAACTGCGGCACAAAAAACAGTGTTGAAATGCACGTTTTTCAGCGGTATGCACACATATTCTGGATTCCGCTTTTCCCCATCGGCAAAACCGCTGTCAGCCAGTGTAATCACTGCAAACAGGTATTGCAACTTAAGCAAATGCCGCCCGGATTGGTCAATACTTATGACAGGCTAAAAGCAGAAAGTAAAACCCCTGTTTGGACATTTGCAGGCCTTGCATTGTTTGCCATTCTCATTTCATTGGGCATTCTCACCGATAAAAACAGGCATCAACGAAATGCGAAACTAATTTTGTCGCCGCAAAATGGCGACGTCTTTGAAATAAAAACCAAAGACAACCAGTACACGTTGTATAAAATTGAGCAGGTAAACAAAGATTCTGTTCTTGTTCTTATGAACAATTACGAAACAGATAAACTTACTGGTTTAAGCCAGCTAAGAGAGAAGGGCCCGTCTGCGTATTCAGAAGCAGCCTATCCATTTTCTAAAGCAGAACTGAAAACAATGCTGGAAAAGGGTGAAATTGTAGACATAGACAGGTACTAAGCTATTCAACAATTGCTGATGCTGCCCCACTGATTGCTGCCGCTGCAATAAAACCTGTAGCATTATTCAGTAATTTCCGGCCTTGTTTGTACATTCAAGGCAATCTCATAACCCCTTACCATCATATCATGAAATTTGCTTTCTTTTTAGCAATCTTGCTTATCGGCAACTGCGCTATTGCGCAATCAGATACCACGCTGCTGTATTACTCAAATAATGGCGCAGTAACGGTGAAGGACAGTGCTTTTGCAGTAGTAAAATTCTATAAGCAAAACGGTGTTTGGCATGGTAAGGATTATTACATGAAGACCAATATCCTGAAATCTGAAGGCGATTATGCCAGCAATAATCTGGATACCCCGCTTGGCGTATTTAATAATTACAACGAAGCAGGTAAACTGGATTTTACTGCCAGCTACGATAATGGCAAACTGCTTGAAAGAACTTACTATTACAAAAGCGGCAAAAAGAAATCGTGGATATCAGTAGATGAAAATGGCCCCAAAGAGCAAAAGGGCTGGGATGAAGATGGCAAAGAGATCAAAAATTACATTGTTTTTAAAGCTGCCCAGTTTAAAGGGGGTCCCGAAGCCTGGGCTAAATACCTCGCCAAAAAAACAAACGCTGCTGTTGCCATTGATGCCGGTGCACCCGCCGGGCTGTACAAAGTTGTAGTGGCGTTTAAGGTGAGTCGTGATGGTACGCTCTCCAATGTGAAGGCCACTATCATTCCTGCGCAATGCAGGGCTTGCGCCAACGAAGCCATCAGGGTAATTATGGAGAGCGATCAGTGGAAGCCTTCCATTTTTCAGAATGAGCCTGCTGAGTTTTTCGCAAAACAGCCATTTACTTTTGTTGTTGAAGAACCTTCTAAGAAAAATAGAAAGTAAAACGGTTACCACGCGGCGGTTCACCTCATAGAAATGGCAATCTGCTTTCTTGAAAGTGACGCCTACCCATTCAACCATCAACACTTTTTTATGCAACAACAATATCCATACTTAGGCGACAGGGTACAATCCACTTTTATAGACAGCATAGTAATAGTAGTCTTAATGTTTATTTTCTCGGCTATACTAGACCGCTATGAGAACGCCCCGGATTGGATCAGGATAGCCATGTTCGGCAGCATCTTCCTGGTCTATGAACCTGTCTGCATGATCTTCGGCTGTACAATAGGCAACTATATCAAAAAAATTAGGGTAAGAAAAATAACAGACCCTACAAAACGGATTAATATACTGCAGGCATATGCCAGGTATCCCATCAAATTGCTCCTGGGTTGGATATCTTTTTTAACCATCAACAGCAACCCTCAAAGACGCGCCATACATGACCTGGTTTCCGGAAGCGTTATGATTAAAGTGTAGGCCAGGCTGCTCAAGGGGTATCCAGCAAGCCTGCAAAACTTAAGGCTGTACGTTTGCCCCTGCTCTAATTCTTCCCGCTAAAAATTTACTCAGATCTGGTATCGGTTTATTTAAAATCGTTTATTTTACTGTACCCTCTTCATCCGCTCCCTGAGATGACGCTGTCAATGTATTAGCCACACGCCAAATAATATTTTACCATGCGTACTTTTTCAACATCTGCTGGCAGGTTGAGTTTGCTGTTTAATTCCCTGCATTTCTTTAAGAAACATTTTGCTACCATTCTTACGTTCGGACTTGTTGCTGCCATTGGCCGGGTTATTCAATTGGGCGGCTTTGGACCTATCACGGCGTTTACCAATGTTCTATTGGAAATCATTGTAGAGTGCGCACGCTTGTCGCTCTTCATCTATGTGCTGGGCTTTGCCAGTATTAAAAAAGGCATTGAACGGTTAAAGCATTTATTTGTCGATAAAGGGCAGCGAAAAAAAGCATTCCGTACTGCCATACAACAGTTCAAAAAGCAATGGTGGGCCGTTTGCATAAATATTGTTGGCTTATTGCTGATAGCATTCGCCATCAATTACCTCATAGATCTCTTAGCCTATGAAACGTGCTTCTATCTTACGCTAAAAACCAGGGGTATACTGGTGCCGTCTTCGTCAGAATGGACAGTCCTACTGTTTTTCAAAAACCTTACGGTAATTCCGCTCACCTTAATTTTTGATACCGTATTGCTGCTCTGGCTCTGCAACAAGTGGTCGATTGATAATAAAACAAGCGTGGTATAGCAGCCGCGCTCAATTTACGTTTACGCTGCAGACAACACAAAGGTTGTACCCATACCGGGTTTTGACTCTACTGAAATACGATAACGAATGGCCCTTGCAAGATCACGGATGAGGTGATGCCCAAAACCTGTTTTTGCATTGAAGCTGCTTCCCTCCTGGTAGAGAGACCGGGCCTGCTCTTCATTAATGCCCGGCCCGTTATCGGTTATAGATAAAATAGTTTGCCCTTTCTCCTGCACCGCCTTCCACTCAATATACCCGTCTTGCCGGTTATCAAGCGCCTTGATAGCATTGGCGGTGAGGTTCTGCATGATCACTTTCAGGTAGTTTTCATCGGCGGCCACTTCAAGGTTTTCGCCGGCGGTGAAACGCATATTTACCGGGGTGGTGCTGGCAAAAAATTTCTGCAGGTACTCAAACAAATCGTTAATGGGCACCATTTCTATACGTGGCTTAAAATTGGCCATTTGTTCTTTGCTCCAAAGCAACATGGTTTCCATGGTTTGCAGCAAATCATGCACAGACTGGCTGATCTGTTGCTGGTATTCTGCCTTTTCTTGCGGCGCCATTGCCTCTGGCTCGTTGCGCAGCAGGTGCAGAAAATTGATTAAGCTGGCAATAGGGCTTCTGAGATCATGACTGAGAATGCCAAAGAATTTTGCTTTTATTTTATTGGCCTCATCCAGCTTTGTGTTGAGCACCATCAGGGTGGTATTGGTTTTTTTTCTGCTGCGGTTTTGCCAATAGAGCAAGGCTCCAATGATAGCCGCCAGCAAAAGCAGGGCTATCAATGCCCATTGCATACGTTGTTGGCTGCGCAGCGTTAAGTTTTTTAGGGCAATCTCGTTGTCTTTGATGGCCAGGTTGTGTTTACCTTCCATACCGGCAATCTGGTTCTTTTGGTCCTGCGAGAACAGTGAATCATTAATGGCGGTAGCCTTGCGATAATATTGCAGCGCTGCCTTATAATTGTTTTTCTGTTCTTCAAGATCTGCGAGCGACATAGATACCGATGCCATGTATTCTGCATTGGATGTTTGCCTGCATAAATCCAGCGCACGCAGTAAATACGTTTCGGCTTTGTTAAGGTATAATGAACGTTCTCCGGCTGGCGCTTCAAGGGCAAGACTATAGTATTCGCTACCAATATTGGCAATATTGCCGATAGAACCGATGTAGGCGGCGCCGGTTGAATCAAAAATTCCCTGTGCCTTTAGCATATAAGCAATCACATTTTTATGATTGGGTAACTCCAGCGCGGCCAGGCTGCTGAGTACTGAAGCCTGTTGCCGTTGGTTACCCGCGGCCTCGTATACCTTCAAAGCCCTGTTCATGTACTGTTTTGCCGCAACGGAATCTTTGGTGTCTTTTTTTATGACGCCCAGTAGTAACAGCGCCTTGCCTGTCTGGTCTGCCGACCCGGAGAGCTCAGCGTTCTTCAGCGTCAGTTCTCCGTATTCAATAGCCTTCGGATAATTTTTCTGCGTGCTGTAGGCTGCGGTAATATTAGTGCCAACCAGGGCTATTTTTTCCGGGTTATTGATCTCCCGGGCAATGGCCAGGGCCTTAAAGTAGTAGTCGGTGGCACTAATAAAGTTCGATTCCCGCTGAAAGCTCCTGCCTATATTATTAAGGTTATTTACCTGGCTTATTTTTATGCCCAGCTCTTTGTTCAGCCGGTAACTTTCTTCAAAATGTTGCCTGGCCAGTGTGTTGTTGCCGGTATCGCCCACCATCAACCCCAGGTCATTGTGCAGGTTGGCAATCCCTTTTTTCCAATGCAGTTGCTCCGCCAGTGCTAACCCCTTGTGTACGGTAATGAATTGTTGTTGCCTATCAAAAAGCATGTAAGC
>DATJGC010000088.1:0-7043 GCA_035495345.1 Chitinophagaceae bacterium
GCAAGAAACACCAGATAAAATTTCAATGGGTACGCGGGCATGCCAGCAATGCCCTGAACAACCGTTGTGATGTACTGGCTACCACTGCGGCAGACGGCAGAAACCTGCTGATAGATGAAGGTTATGAAGCCCTGCAGGACGCATAAAAAAAGCCAACTGCGATGGCGGTTGGCTTTTTGCTGCTAACAATAGAAAATATTATACAATTATACATGCGCGGCTTTGATAGAAGCCTGGCGGTTATTTTTAGTTAAAAGGTAATAGCCACCAAAAAGAAGGGTGCTAAAAAACAATGTGCCCGCTATGGCGCCTTTGTAAAAGGGCAGTCCATCATTTAAAGCCATCAGTAAACCTTCTATGGTAAAGGGGCGGTTTAACCCGCGTGGACCAGCCAACCCGCTCCAGGTAGCCATATTTGATAACACAAAGAACAGGCTGGGCGCTGCAAGCGATGCCAGCAGTACACTGGGTACATTGATTCTTTTTATAGCCATGCCTACCAGTACCATTAGTGCAAACAGGCAGTAATTAACCCACTGACCCGGATAAAACCCATAGATATCTGAAATAAAGCCTGCACTGTAAAGGCCCTGGTACAACAAATCAGAAAGAAACATAGAAAAGATAGGCAAGGCAAATGCCCATTTCTTATCTTTTATTGCCGCGCCACCAAAGAGGGCCATGGCAATCTGCGGCGCAAAACCCCAGGGACGGCCAGGGATAACGCGGTACAGCGCTGCTACTACAATCAATACAATCATTGTCCAGATAAGTGACTTGCCAGATTTCATATGCTTTATTCTAAGGCGCAAAAATAATTGAAAATAACCTGCCGTGCAAAACTAAGAAAGCCCTGCGTGCAAGGTATCAGCGTTGCGTTGGTACCGTTGCCTTGTAGAGCACGGCATCTTTGCTTGCATGTATGCTTACCTGGCTGCCACTGGTGGCCAGGAATGCTTCGCCTTTGGCAAAACTTTGTTCTTCTGTACCCTTGCCCACGGTAACGACACCCTCCAGCAACAGAAAGATATCCGCTGTTTCCATTTGCCATTCATGCTGATCTCCTGCAGACAGTACAATCTTACTCAGTTCAAAATCCGGTGCCGGTGTTGCAAATACCACTTCGGCTTTGTTAACGGCCTTACCCTGTAGTACGTTTGGCACCACCGGCTCAAACAATACATGCTTCATCAGCTCCTGCACATCAATGTGCTTGGGTGTTAAGCCCCCGCGTAAAACATTGTCACTGTTGGCCATGATCTCCACATTCTGTCCTTCAAGGTAAGCGTGTAAGATGCCCGCATCCTGGAAAACGGCTTCGTCCTTCTTTAAAAAAACGATATTGAACAGGTAGATGGAAAAAATGCCCCGGTCTACCCGGTCTGCGGTATTGAAAGTAAGTGCTGCCCTGGCTGCCCAGAAATCAGGACTCATCTTATTAAGATTACCTGCCCGGTACATTGGAATGATCCGGTTGAGCAAGGGCGTCAACACCTCGTTTACGCGCGATTGCTCCATGGTCATCAGCATTTCATACAGCGCTTTGTAGTTGCCATGGTTGAATACAGGCAGCATAAAGCTGAATTCAGGCACCCGCTGCAGGTTGGCCAGCAATAACTCCGGCGTTAAAAAACCATGCAGCAACCAGAAATCACTGAGCGCCGTCATTAACTCTGGCTTGTGGTTATCATCTTTATAATTGCGTTTAGCATCGGTCAGCGCAATGCCAGCATCGTTCTCTCTTTTAAATTCTTTTAAGGCAGATGGCTTATCAGGATGCACCTGTATAGAGAGCATATCTTTTACATCCAGCACTTTTAGCAGGTAAGGCAGGCGGCCAAAGGCCTGCTGCACCTGTCGCCCCAGCAAGGCAGGATGTTGTTCAAAAAAAACATTCAATGCTTGTCCATCGGGTAAGATGGCCGGTGCATTGGCATGCGCGCCGAGCCAGTATTCTGCAAATGGTTCATGTTTTTCATTACTGATGCCGAGTAGCTGCGGAATGTAAGTAAAGCCGCCCCATTGGTAATGCTGACAGGTTCCCTTCAGCGACAATACCGTATTTTTATTGTTCATAATCCCAGTTTCAATGGCACCTGTGTGTTAAAACCAAACAGGTAGCGGGCGGTAAAATAATAAAAAATCAGCAAAGGGTTGGCAAAGCATCAATTACTGGGTAAACAGGGAGAGTTACTGGCCGCAGCATGGTTGCAGGCAAAAGGCTTTACTATACTGGAAGTAAACTGGCGCCATTCTTATTATGAGATAGACATCGTTGCAACAATAAACCAGGTGCTGCATTTCATAGAAGTAAAAACAAGGGTAAACAAAAAATTTGGAGAGCCGGAAGAAAGTGTGGGTAAAAAAAAGATAGCGCGTATGTTAACAGCCGGCGCAGCTTACCACGCAGCAAACCCGCAATGGACCCGCGTACAATATGATGTACTGTCTATCAGCCTGCTGCCGGGAGAAACAATTGATTATTTCTTTATTGAAGATGTGTACCTGTAGTAGTTACAGGTATTACAACGTTCTTACTAATAAAATAAAAAGAGTAAAAATTTTTATCAGCTATCTTTTGCAGCCCCTTCTCTTACCAGCAGCATCATTTTCTCTACCCATTTATAGGTGGCCGGACAATACTCCACGTTTTGTTTGTACACATGCACATAATCCGTAAGCTTCTTTTTATCGTGGTGCGGAAAGCCGGAGCAATCTGCGGGGCGCACTTCATAAATACTGCATTTGTTATCTGCCAGGTTTAGAAACTGGCAGGGCTGCTGCACATTCATCCAGTCGCCGTCCTTTTTATCTTTGTACAGCCATTTCTTTTTAAACGCATGCCGGCTCATGTTTAAGTGATGCGCAATGCGGGTAATATCTGCAGAGGTATAGGTGGGCGACATGGTCTTGCAGCAATTGGCGCAACTCAGGCAATCGGTTTCCTGCCATGCTAATTTATCAGCCACCATGGCGGTAACCTGCAAGTCTGCTGGTGGTTGCTTCTCTAACCTGGAAAGAAACAAGCGGAACCTTCTCCTGTTATGCCGTACCTTTTGCCTGAATGACCGCAGATTTACCAATTGCATAGGAAATGTATCAACTATCGTTTTTATTAGTCAAATTTGACAGCCGAAAATAAGACATATCACCCAACATTGTATTAATACGCTGCCAGTTCATGTGGGAACCATACAAAAAAGGATTCAGGGCCTACCTTCAATTAGAGAAATCACTTTCGGATAATTCTGTGGAGGCGTATTTGCGCGATGTAGAAAAACTCACCGAGTTTTTGCAGGGCCGGCAGCTGCTGCTAACACCTGAACAGGTACAATTGCAGCACCTGCAGCATTTTCTTCAGTTTATTGCAGAGCTGGGTATGACGGCCAGTTCACAGGCGCGTATCATCTCCGGACTGCGTGGTTTTTATAAATTTTGCCTGCTGGAGCATATCAGCAAGACAGACCCCACCGTTTTGCTGGAAGCCCCCAAATTAAAAAGATCATTACCGGATGTACTGAGTTTTGAAGAGATTGATGCCATTATAGCGGCTATAGATCTCAGTAAGCCCGAGGGCAGTCGTAACAAGGCCATACTTGAAACCATGTACAGCTGCGGACTGCGCGTGAGTGAACTGGTAAACCTGAAAATATCTAACCTGTATACTGATACCGGGTTTATAAAGGTGTTAGGTAAGGGCGATAAGGAGCGGCTGGTGCCCATTGGCAGGGCCGCGGTAAAATACATTGATATTTACAGGAAACATATTCGGGTACATATGCCCGTTACACCCGGCAATGACGATATCCTGTTTCTGAATAGAAGGGGCAGTAAATTAAGCAGGGTGATGATTTTCTTACTGCTGAAAGACCTGGCTAAAAAAGCCGGCATTACAAAAAATATTTCACCGCACACACTCCGGCATTCATTTGCCACGCACCTGGTAGAAGGCGGCGCAGATCTGCGTGCAGTGCAGGAAATGCTGGGCCACGAAAGCATCACTACCACTGAAATTTATACGCACCTAGACCGCGAGTACCTCCGTAAGACCCTGCATGCATTTCATCCTGCGTTTAAGCAATGAATAATTGATTACTGTAACAGCAACCTTGTTGTATAAGTCTGCAACGTTTGCCTGTTTGTAATGCTGGCAAAGTAAATTCCCGCGGCACCCAGCATATTACTGTTCAATTGCAGCGTCTGGTTGCCGGATACAATGCTCAGCGGGCGTGAAGCAATGATTCTTCCGCCGGCATCCGTAAACTGCACAACGTATTCTCCTTTTGTTTTTAATTGAAGGCGAAGCGTGAACAGGCTATTAGGTGCAATGGGATTGGGGAAAGCCTTTATCTCATTGATGCCTGCAAAGTCTTTAAACTGGATGGCGGCTTTCTGTATCCTGGTAATTCTTATTCCCGAACTGAGTCCCCCGGCCCAGTTGCTACATTGCGGCGGCAACTTTACCACCACCTCCTGCAGCATATTATGGGCAAGCTGCACTGTTTGGAGGCTGAGCGCCAGGCGGCCTTTGGCTGCATTTATCGATTCAATATTTTCGGCATCGCCTGCAGCAACGGTAGCTGGAACAAAGCCCACGGAACTGATTTGCAACTGCCAATCTGCCGGCGGGTTTGGTAAATCAAGTACAAACCGGCCAACACTGTCTGTGGCAACACCCTGGTTAGTCCCTGTCAGCAATACACTTGCATACGGAATGGGTTGGCCATCTGTATCGGTTACAATACCGGTAATACGCAAGGGCCTCGCTGCGGCATTTGTGCTCATTGCACCCAGCAGTATGAGCGATTCTTCTTTTTGCTGTTTAACAGGCAACGCATGTGCCGGTGCTTTTAACGGCGCGGATTGCGCGCCGGCTTTGTTTGTTAGGAGCGCAGAACCCAAAACAAGGCTCCAGAGATATTTTAAGCCAGGCGGTCTTCTCTCTACGGTGGGTGCAATATTGCGTTGCAGTTGACTTTCTTCTACCCTGCCACAAATTTGATGCTGCGCATTGGCAATGTATTGAATGATCTCCACATCACTCATACTGGCAAAATCTACTACTTCTTTTTTGCAGGATAAGCAATACCTGCCCTGCCCGGTGGGCGTCATGTTGTTCCAGTCTTCATTGCAAGGGTTATGCAGTTGCAGTTGTATTTTTTGTTTCATGTTAGTTGGTTTTAAAACCTGCCCGCGGCGGGCCGCAGGCAGGTAAGGAGAAATGGAAAATTATTTTCTTCCGGCCTTTGCTTCGTCTTCCGCTCCGTCTTCTTCTGTTTGCCGGCGCTTGTTGCCGGCAATGGATTTTGCATGCTTCAGCAGTTGTAAAAATTCGCTCCTATAACCTTCTTCGTCGCTGCCAAGGGCGCCGCTCGCCAGTTGCCAGGCCTTATTATAACTGGCTTCCTGTTTAAAGGCAGAATTGCGCAGCAACATACCAAACTCGGCCACCGCGGCTGCAAACCTGAAGTTGGTAGAAGTACCTGTAATGCTGAGCGGATTATCCAACACGGCGTGTTCAATGAGTTTACTGGTTTCTCCATCGGGCTGTTTGTACCGAAACTTGATGGTCATCATTTCTTCGCTGGCCATGGCAACCGCGGGCGCAGTTTGCTGGTATTTCAATTTGTCTACTTTTTCCAGGAACTCATTTTTTACACCCACGGGTATCACTTCATAGAGGGCAGTAACGGTATGTCCGCTGCCAAGTTCTCCTGCATCTTTTTTATCGTTGTTAAAATCTTCTTTGTTCAGCAGACGGTTCTCGTAGCCAATCAGGCGATAGGCCTGCACACGGGCGGGGTTAAATTCTACCTGTAGCTTTACATCCTTTGCAATGGTGAAGAGCGTGCCGCCAAATTCATTCACCAACACTTTTTTTGCCTCGTTCAATCCATCTATATACGCATGGTTGCCATTGCCTTTGTCTGCCAGCTTTTCCATTTTATTGTCTTTATAATTACCCATGCCGTAGCCCAGCACAGTTAAGAAAATACCGGTCTTCTTTTTTTCTTCAATCATTGACACCAGTGCATCATCACTGCTGGCGCCTACATTAAAATCACCATCGGTACATAAGATCACGCGGTTATTGCCGCCTTCAATAAAATGTTCCTGCGCTGTTTTATAGGCCAGTTGTATTCCCTGTCCGCCTGCAGTAGAGCCGCCCGCTTCCAGTTGGTCAATTGCATCTTTAATCTTTTGCTTTTGCGCACCACTGGTAGCGGGTAGCACCAGGCCTGCCTGGCCGGCGTATACCACCAGTGATACTTTGTCTTGTTCACGCAATTGATCCGTCAGCATTTTCATAGAGGCTTTCACCAGGGGTAGTTTGTTTTCATCCATCATAGAACCTGACACGTCTATGAGAAAGACGATATTAGACGGAGGTAATTTATCAGTAGCAATTTTTTTGCCCTGTAGCCCTACCAGCACCAGGCGGTGGGCATTGTTCCAGGGGCAGGCGGCCATTTCTGTTGTAATAGAGAAGGGCTTATCATCTACCGGTTGGGGATAAGCGTAGTGAAAGTAGTTGATCATTTCTTCTATGCGCACGGCACCTGCGGGAGGTAATTGCCCGTTCTGCAGGTAGCGGCGCACATTGCTGTAAGAAGCCGCATCTACATCTATAGAAAATGTAGACAGTGCGTTTTCAGAAACGGAGAGAAAACGGTTTTCCACTATAGCATCATAATCTTCTGTGTTAAACTCTTCGTCAGCAGTATCGCCGGTAACATATCTTTTTTCTTCCTCTTTGCGGGGCTGCTTGTTCCTGGTCACCTGTAAGCCTGGCGCCCTTCCTATTAGGGCTTGATCATAGACGGGAGAAGGAAGACTGAAAGACCGAGGAGCCAGTTTACTTATCTCAGCTGTCATGTCTTTCTTGCTTTTTGGTGCATAACCCATTACCACCACTTCGTTCAATGCAAGGCTGCTCTCTTTTAGTATTACTTCTATCTGCGCCCTTCCTTTAACCGCTACCTCTTTTTGATCGAAACCTACAGCGCTAAATACAAGCCTGGCTTTCTCACTCAACAGCAGCA
>DATJGC010000089.1:0-3392 GCA_035495345.1 Chitinophagaceae bacterium
GTAACTTCAGCAAGCGCCGGCAATTACCCCGCGCCATTGCCACCATGACTGCTGCCCACCCTCATGCTATTCAATTCTCTGCCAAAACAATTTTTCTCAGCGGCCTGCTGGTAGGCAGCCTTGATATACTGAGCGCCTTTGCAGACGTATACCTTAGCAGCCACAGCAATCCGTTGAAGGTATTAAACTACATTACCAGCGGCATTATGGGAAGCGATGTCATCAGCCATGGTAATGCCGCCACCATGATGGCTGGACTGCTGCTCCATTATTTTATTGCCTTTTCCTTTACCGTGTTTTTTTTCTGGCTTTGCCGTAAGACTGGCTTGCTCCATTGGAACTGGATAATCAGGGGCATCTGCTACGGCATTTTTATTTGGCTTGTGATGAACCTGGTGGTAGTACAACTATCGCGCGTTCCGCATGGGCCCATCAGCGCTATGAAGTTCAACCGTGTGATAAAATCTGCATTAATACTGATGGGTATGATTGGCCTGCCCCTGTCTTATCTCGTGTTTCGGCAAACAAGGCATCGCGCAGCAATAGTGCCACTGCCCGGTGAATAGCGTTTGCACACTCATGGGTTGTAAAGAGTTGCTGAGGCCTGTAAAACTGTTGTTGATGCAGACGATGGGCGGGCTGTCTTTTTTTACCGACTTTTACCGCCATGAAGAAAGCAATGTTTCACGTGCTTTTTTGGGCAGCTTACCTGGCGCAGGACACATTGCTGTCTTATTTGTGGGATGCCCCGCGCCTCACCCAGCTGGATGTACCCACCAGGGCCTGGATAGCCTTTAAACTTTGCGCTGCATTGATGCCGCCCAAACTGGCCTTTACCTATATCCTGATTTATGTGGTGTTAGACAGGATACTGACCGAGAACCGGCGCTTCCTGCAAAACATGTTGCAGTTACTGGCGTTGCTGCTGGTAACACTGCTGTTGTTGCGGGTGATAACAATCTATGTGATACATCCTTATGTGTACGGGTCTCTGTCAAGGATTCCACCGTTTTTTACACCCTTTGCGTTTTTGTTTGAAATTATAGATCTTGGTTTTGTATCAGGAATGGCCATTGCCATCCGCCAAATACGGTTGCAGCTGGAAGGAAAGGAACGTGAAAAATCACTCATCAGGGAGAAACTGGAAGCAGAACTAAAATTCCTGAAAAACCAGACCAATCCACATTTCCTGTTTAATACCCTTAATAATATTTATGCGCTGGCCCGTAAGAAATCAGACAGCACAGCAGATGTGGTGATGAAGCTCTCCAAGATATTGCGGTTTATGTTGTATGAATCCGGTCGCACGTTTATCAGCATTGCCGAAGAAATTAAGCTGATGGAAGATTATATAGACCTGGAGAAGATTCGGTATAACCAACAATTGAAAGTAATCTTTACAAAAGAGATTGACAATGCAGAACAGCCCCTGTCTCCGCTGCTGCTGCTACCCTTTGTAGAAAATGCGTTTAAACATGGGGCAAGTGAATCATTTTTTGATGCCAGCATTCATATTGCCCTTCGCCTGCAGGAGGGCCAGTTGTTTTTTTACATAGAAAACAGCAAGGAGGAAGAAGCCGTGCCCGCACCGGGCGGTAACAATATTGGTTTAACAAATATAAAAAGGCAACTGGAGCTGATGTATACAGACCACCAGCTGCTGGTAGACAACCAGCCAAAAAAATTTATTGTTCAACTAAAGGTTAACCTGCTAAAACATGGAGAAATATAATTGTCTTATTGTAGAAGATGAGCCGCTGGCCGCGGAAATACTGGAAGATTATATCCGGCAAATAGCTTTTCTAGAATTGAAAGGCATTTGTCATAATGCCATCAGTGCAATGGAACTGTTGCAGCAGACACGGATCGACTGCATCTTCCTGGATATACACCTGCCCAAGATAAAAGGCATCGATTTTATACGAACGCTGAAGCATCCGCCGCAAATTATCATTACCACCGCTTACCAGGAATATGCATTACAGGGCTATGAACTTAATGTCATAGACTACCTGCTGAAGCCAATTGAGTTCAACCGCTTTCTGATGGCCGTAAATAAAATAAAGCCAACCGTGGCAGATGCGCCAAGGGCGGATTATGGCCTGCTACCTTCCGCCGCCGGCAACGAAAAGCCCTACCTGTTCTTTAACGTCAGTAAGAAAAAAGTAAAAATTTATGTAGAAGACATTCTTTACATAGAGAGCCTGAAAGAATACATCAAGATTGTTACGCCGGGTAAATCCATTGTAACAAAGTTTCAGCTTAACCAACTGGAAGAATTGCTGGCAAAGGGACAATTTATAAGAATACACAGGTCGTTTATAGTGGCAAAATCACGCGTAGATGCATTCTCTGCAACGGAAGTGGAAGTGGCCGGCAAAGAAATCCCGATTGGCAGAAGTTATAAAGAGTTTGTATTATCGCAATTGGCGCCCAGCCATTGAAAATGTATTACTGATCAACGGACTGCTGGATGAGATGCGGTGGCTGGCAGGGATGCAGCGGCAGTAGACTGGGGCAATTGGGTATTTTTATGCTTCGCAGGGTGGAATAGCATGCCCACCATCGTTAGTACAACAAAAAGCGGCAAGGTGTAGATTTTCATTTTTAATCTTTCCATATAAATGTTTTAAAAATGAAGTGTAGTGTTGGGTTCAATTCATTGTAAACGTTCCTGCTTAGGGCAATTTTTTCTTGCTTAATTTTTTATGTTGCTCGCTGATAGCGTGGTTATACTTTACCACGTCCCAGTATTCTTTGCCATAGCTCACCAGTATTTCGCCCCCCGCAGGTATGTTGCGGGTGGCCTGTATGTACACTTGTTTGCCGCGGGTGATATAATGGGCATTGTTTACCATGCCGTGCAGTTTGCCAGGCCCTTTTGCGTCATTGGCATAGCGGCCCAGCGCGGTAAAACGGCGTTTAGCATCAATGACGTTATTGCGGTTGATATAGAATACGTAACCATTGAAGCCGGGATACGATAGTATTTTTTTCCAGGTAGTGACAGCCCCTTTGTATTCAACAATTACAGCGCCTTTTTTAATCGCCTGTTTTGTAAACAATCCTTTTCCTGCGGCTGGCAATTTGGATCTTTTAACCACTAAATTTTTCTTAGCTACTTGCGGTACCAGGGGTTTTGTCATACAGTAATAATAAACATTAATGGTGTGCAGGCAAGCGGCGTACAAAAATACGGTGAATAACGCTGATGCTTACGTGTAATAGCATAAAACAAAAAACATGTCAGAAAATACTTCCGTCGCTCCCCTACGTAGCTGGCGAGAAATTTCTACACTAAGAAGAAAACTTTCCTGAACAAATGGGTTTCTCAAAAGCTATCAACCCTTTCAGTGTGAATACCCCACGTTGGTTCTGCAGGCAACGATTAA
>DATJGC010000090.1:0-8295 GCA_035495345.1 Chitinophagaceae bacterium
ATCTGGTACAGCCTCTTTTTTTTGCTTACCTGAAAAAAACGCTTTTCGTGTAAGCGAGTTCCCTTGCCTTCAGTATACTTTGATATTCCAAGTTTTGAGAATACTAAAAATATTAGTAAATTTGTGTTTCATTACCATTGCTGTCCGATTAATAATTTCTAGTTTTTTATGAAACGCTTTGTGCGCAAGGCTTTGTGAGTGGTATGCGGAGAATGGGGCTTACTAAGGCTTTCTAGACAACAGCACCTGCAAAAGCCGCCTTCGTTTTATCAATGCGCCAATTAATCTTTATGGAATTGATGAACCTTCGGTTTTCCGTGAGGTTTGTACTACAGCTCAACCATGCAATGGCTGAAAAGCTTACTACAGCTCAGTTATAGCATAAAAGTAAAACACAGCGGCGTTGCGGGTGAGAAGCCCGGCCGGCTTTGAGGCCGATCAATTAAAGGATTAACCGGACAACAGTGTTTCAATACTTACTATTATGAACACTTTATTTGAGGATACAGCATTGTTCAGCTCGGGTGCATTGCGACAGCAGTCTTTTGACCTGCCGGATGCCGACTTACATTTATGGGAGCATTTCTTTAACCGCCAGGAGGCAGATGAAATATATACTGCGTTATTAAAACATACACCCTGGGAGCAGCGGCCCATTACGGTATTTGATAAGACCGTACCCACACCCCGCTTAACCGCCTGGTATGGAAAACAGCGTGATACCTCACTGCCAGCAATTCCGTTTACACCATTGCTGCTACAGATAAAAGAGCGGGTGGAGCGCAGCACTCAGCACCGCTTTACAAGCGTGCTCTTAAACTTATACCGTGATGGCAATGACGGCGTGGCCTGGCATCGTGATCAAGACCGTGAGTTGGGTCCGCGGCCGGTAGTGGGTTCCGTAAGTTTTGGGGAAACACGTCCCTTTGAAATCAGGCATAAGTTCAGGAAAGAGCTGCCCAGGCATTCTATTCCATTGCACCATGGCAGCCTTTTGCTGATGGCCGGCACCATGCAACATTTTTGGGAGCACCGCATACCAAAAACCAGCAAGCAGATAAAACCGCGCATCAATCTCACGTTCCGTACGGTGCTGCAGATTAACCAGTAATCAATACTGGCGTCATTCAACATGAACTGATAACCCCCAGGTCTCCACAACCTGTCGCTGGCGTGCGCTCATCCTTCTCCGGCACCAATGCCAACATAAATAAAATTTCCTTTAGAAAGAAATAAAGGGAAAATAGTAATATATTTGAAATACACCTGCACCCGCCACGGCATACGTCGTTTGTTTTTTCCGGGTAAGGTCTTATTAGCCTGTTGGCAGGCTTTCGTCTTCTTGGTCAAGTTTTCCGGTTACTGATAACCGCTTCCTCTCTGATTGGTAAGTTCTGTTAATTAATGTGCTGGCTGGTAGCCCTCTTATGATTGTACTATGCTATGGCTGTATAAACGGCTGTATGGATCATATTCATTACCTAAACAACCCAACATGAACCGGCCATCTGCCCCGCTCCTTCTTGTATTGCTTTTTTATGCCCTGTGCGCAAAGGCACAGGATACTACCGCTGATACCAGCAACAATGCCTTGTTCCACATCATTCGCTCCGGAGATAACAGTGCCCTTCGGGCGATGCTGGCCGCCGGTGCAGACGCCAACGCGCAACAAAAAGGATATTCCGCGCTCATGGCTGCCAGCCTCAGCGGCACCAGGGAAACCATGCAAACGCTCATTGAAAAAGGTGCCAACGTGAATTATGCGAATGCCGACGGCATATCGGCGCTTTGGCTGGCGGTACCCGATTATGAAAAAGTATCGCTGCTCATCAGCAAAGGCGCCAATGTACAGCAACGTTCCAGAGACAAAAATACCGTGCTGGTAAAACTAGCCTCCATTCCGGGTAGCGCTGCGCTGATGCAACTCCTGATAGAACATGGCTGCGATCCGCGCAACAGCGGACCGGTAAATGACATCATGTACAATGCTGCATCCTCCTGTGATACCGCCATTGTAGGCATGCTTATCCGTGCAGGTGTAAGTGTTACAGACAGTGCTGTGGGCGGTGATTACCCTCTTAGCTCGGCATTGAACTACCGCTGTTTTAATACGTTGAAAATGTTGGTGGATGCGGGGGCCAATGTAAACGTCTCCCCCAAACACAGCTTCCTTCCCCTTTTCAGCGGTATGACGCCCCTGATGTGGGCAGCAGTGGGCAATGATAAACCATCCTTTTATTACCTGCTGTCACATGGTGCAGACCCAAAAGCCACATCGCCCGGCGGCTACACCACCCTCATGTTTCTTGCCATGGCGGAGGACGACGATCCTGAAATGACGATGGCACTCATCAACAAAGGCGTATCCCCCGCACACAAGGCTTTTGATGAAACGGATGCGCTGCAACATGCCTTGTTGCGCGGTAATACCAGGTCTGTAGCCATTCTTAGCAAATACATGTCAAACAAATAATTAACCCTATTGTATGAAACGTTCTATCCTCTTCACCTTTAGTATTATCTGCTTTGCCGGTTGCCTGCTTACCCTGCTTGTTGGCTGGACGCATAAACCCGCACGCCCTGAAAATAATATTACCGCTATACAATCGTCCGTTACCAGGGGCTTTACACTGCTGCAGACAAGCGGCGCCATTATGATAACAAAATCGAAGTGCGCCTCCTGCCACCACAGTACCATGACATCTATGGTAGCTGCTACCATGGCAAAAAAAGGCATTACCAATATAGATACCACGGCACGCATGCGCGAGATGGCCATGCTGGGTTCACTGGATTTTATTGGCAACCCCAACCTCAACACACAATTTGTAACGGCTAAATTCCTGGCCCCGTATATTTTACTGGGCCTGCATGCAGAGAAACATCCGGCGGATATTACCACGGATATTTCCGTTGATTATCTCATGAGCCAGGCAATGCCGGATGGTAGCTATAAGGCAGAATGTGCGCGGGTACCACTGGAATGCGGCGATATTCATCTAACGGCCATGGCTACACGCGCCATTGATTTGTATGTATCACCGGCTCGCAGACAACAGGCGCAGCTACTGCTAACACGCGCCCGGGCCTGGATGGAAAAGCAGCATCCCACACAGCAGCAGGAATTGGCTTTTCAGCTACTGGGTTTACACTGGACCGGCAGTAGCCAGTCTGCCAAAGACGCCATTGCGCAACAGTTGCTTGCCCTGCAAAACAAAGATGGCGGCTGGTCTCAACTACCCAGTATGAAGAGCGATGCCTACGCCACCGGGCAGAGCCTGTACGCACTGGAGCAATCGGGCAGCATGGCGGTTAGTAATGCTGCCTTTCAAAAAGGCATCAACTACTTGCTGGCCTCGCAGGATGCTAGCGGCGCCTGGTTAATGGTAACGCGTTCTAATCCCATACAGCCCTTTGTGAATACACAGTTTCCGCCGTATGATGATAACCAGTTTATTGCCGCCGCTGCTACCAATTGGGCCGTGCTGGCATTGGCAGAAGCGTTGCCAAGTGTACAGTAAACACCCATGGCCCTGCTGCCAATGATGCTGCAAACTGCTTTTTTTTAGGCAGGCTAAAAAGGGTTGCCCTTAAATTGCCTACATTCATTGATAAAATCTATCATTAAGAATGTATACAAGAATAATTTGCCTGGCTGCGCTGCTATTGGCAGCAGTAACATCCTGTAAACAACCAGCAGAACAAGCAACCAACAATGATGATGCGGCAATTATTAATGCCGACAGCCTCCGCCAGCATATTGCGGTGTTGAGTGCAGACTCCTTCATGGGGCGCAAACCCTTTACCGCGGGTGAAACAAAAACGGTGGCCTACCTGCAACAGCAGATGGCTTCCCTGGGTCTTGAGCCGGGCAATGGCAATAGTTACCTGCAGGAAGTACCCATGGTAAACCTGATGGCCACCGCGGCACCGCAAATGACCGTTACGGGCAATAAAAATTTTACGTTAAAAGCATTTGATGATTATATCATCTGGACAGATAAACCAGACAGCCTGGTGACGCTTGACAAGGCACCCGTTGTTTTTGCAGGTTATGGTGTGGTAGCGCCGGA
The DNA here is from genome assembly GCA_035495345.1 of Chitinophagaceae bacterium. GTDB lineage: Bacteria > Bacteroidota > Bacteroidia > Chitinophagales > Chitinophagaceae > JACMLD01. The sequence goes on from DATJGC010000090.1 coordinate 4,074, forward strand.
ATACCATTGGAATGACTATGAGGGGCTCGACGTAAAAGGAAAAGTAGTGCTGGTAATGGTCAATGACCCCGGCTTCTGGGTGGGCGATACCACGCTCTTCAAAGGAAAGGAAATGACCTACTACGGGCGCTGGACCTATAAATATGAAGAAGCCGCCAGGCAGGGCGCAAAAGCCTGTCTCATCATTCATAATACCGCTGCAGCCAGTTATCCCTTTACGGTGCAGCAGAACAACTTCAACACCTCGCGACTTCAATTGGATAACCGCGGCAAAGACGTAAAGAATTGTGATGCTATTGGCTGGATACCAGAACCGGTAGCCAACCGCCTCTTTGCAGCCGCGGGCTATGATAGCAGCCTACTGAAAAAAGCCAACCAGCGTGGTTTTAAACCCCTGCCCCTAAACCTGCAAATGTCTACCAGCATGAAGGTGCAGGCAACGTATAATAAGTCGTACAACGTCATTGGAAAAATAACCGGCACCAAGCACCCCGAGCAGGTGATATTATACTCTGCCCATTGGGATCACCTGGGCATTGGCACAGCAGATGAAAAAGGCGATTCAATTTACAATGGTGCATTGGACAATGCCTCTGGCACCGCAGGACTACTTGAGCTGGCGCGCAGTTTCAAAAAAATGAAAACAGCGCCAGACCGCAGCATCGTTTTTTTGGCGGTAACCGCAGAAGAACAAGGCTTGCTGGGTTCTGCCTATTATGCACAGAACCCCGTTTACCCGGCAGCAAGTACCGTGGCTAATATCAATATAGATGGATTGAATCCTTTCGGTCGTACAAAAGACATTGTAGTAGTAGGTGCAGGACAATCAGACCTGGAAGACTACCTGCAGGAGGCCACTGCAAAAGACAGCGGCTATGTTTCTTTTGAAACACATCCGGAAGCAGGTTACTATTACCGCTCGGATCATTTCAATTTTGCAAAAGCAGGTATACCCGCATTGTTTACTGAAACGGGTACAGATGTAGTAGGCAAAGGAAAGGCATACGGCGATAGTTTGCAGAAGGCATATAACGACCAGCATTACCATCGTCCATCAGATGGATTTGATGCAGCCAGCTGGACCATGGAAGGCGGCGTACATGATCTGCGTTTATTGTTTAACGTTGGAAAGCGACTGGCTTTTGAAGATAAATGGCCGCAATGGAAACAGGGTTCAGAATTTAAAACAGCCAGGGAAAAGAAAGGCCTGCCATAAAGAAATTGCACCAACGAAGCGCTTCCTGCAAGCCCGTTAACAGAATAAAGTGTAAAAAACACACGAATTTTTTATTTTCTCAAAAATTTTCTGCGCTGGTAATAATAAGGCAACCCATTGTATATCGTGCGGTTGTGTAATAATGAATTGGTTTTTCGCACATTTTCGGTGCGTGCAAAACCGCATCCTTTCATTTTTTTGAACTTTGTATTAAAAAAATATTACTAATTTTAGTAAGCGATGCAGGCATAAATATTTATGGCTGCATTTAGGAAGGATCGGAAAAAACCATTGCTTATAACTGCCTAATGAAAGAAAACGCGTCACAGCAGGAGCTGGAACTACTTCAGCGTATCATGCAAGATGATGAGCAGGCGCTCGGCCTGCTGATGCGGAAATATTATTCTGATCTCTACAATTACGCCGCACGTTTTACACAGGATGAAGCCCTTATAAAAGATTGCATACAGGAAGTGTTTATCAGTCTATGGCAACGCCGGCAAACCATCGGTATTATTCTTTCTCCTAAATTCTATTTTCTCCGCGCTATCAAAAACAAAGTGCTGAAATCGCTTGATAAGGCGCAGCGCAAATTTGGGTTACAGGTACTGCCCGAAGATTATGATTTTACCCATGAGTTTTCTGTTGAAAAAATGATCATTGCCAAACAGGTAACGGAAGAAAATGCCGTACGCCTCAATGGCCTGCTGGCACAACTTTCAAAACGCGAGAAGGAAGTGATCTACCTGAAATATTACCAGTACCTTGACAATGGCCAGGTGGCCGAGCTCATGAATATCAGCCGGCAGTCTGTTTACAACCTGTTGCATGAAGCTATCCGCAAGCTAAAAGAACTCTGGCACAAAGAGTTTGTAACCCACTAAGCCACGGCTCCCCAAAAAAACTTTGAAAAAAGATCAGTAAAACCCAGTAGAAAAACCGGGAAGCAGGAACTTATGGTATAACTCCCCCTGCTTGCATGAAAGATTTCAGCTTGTTCGAGATTGCGGATTTTGTAATGGACGAGGATTTTATCCGCTGGGTCAACAACAGGTCCAAGGATGATGACATCTTCTGGGAGAACTGGCTCAGGCGCAACCCGCACAAACACCTTATCATTGCAGAAGCCAGGCGTGTGCTGGAATCTATAGGCTCTGAGCAACCAGCGGTACCCGCCGCAGTAATAGATGCGGAAATTGAAAAATTATTGCAGGCCATTCGCCTTCCGCAGGAGCTGACCGTTACACCGCCCGTAAAAAGAATTTTACCCGTATTCAAATATGCCGCCGCAGCCATTGTTATTGTGGCCCTGCTCGGTTCTTCCGCCCTCTTCTTTACCTCCACGAAAAAACAACCTGAAAAGTTTGCGTATGCTGCCGTTACTTCTTCCCGGCAGCTCATAGAAAATGTAAACACATCACGCAGCACCATCACTGTTCCATTGCCGGATGGCAGTACCGTAAAACTGGCGGCCAACAGCAGGATCAGCTATGAAAGTGGTTTTGATAGTATGCTTACGCGAGACGTTTATCTCTCCGGCCAAGCCTTTTTCAATGTAACCAAGAACCCGCACCGGCCGTTCAGGGTATTTGCCAATGAGATTGTGGCAAAGGTACTGGGTACCAGTTTTAGTGTGCGTGCCTTTGACAAAGACACCACCATAAAGGTAACCGTGAGTACCGGCAAGGTAAGCGTGTATTCTCAGGGACATGAGAAAGTTGAAGAAGCTGCCAGCAGTACAAAGCCAAATGCCATTATTGTAACGCCCAACCAGCAGCTGGTGTATGAAAAAGCAAGCCAGGAGTTTCAAAAGATATTATTGGAAAACCCGGTGATGGTAAATGCTGTATCCGTTAACAAAAGCATGGCGTATGAAGACGCGCCCATTGACAGGGTCTTCAATGACCTTGGGAGAGATTATGGAATTAACATTGTGTATGATGCCGAGCTGCTTAGAAAATGTACGGTTACGGCAGACCTCTCCAATGAATCATTTTACCACAAGCTTGATCTTATCTGCAGGGCCATGGGTGCAAAGTATGAAGTGATAGATGCGCAGGTAGTGATTCAGGCCAACGGGTGCCAGTAAAATAAATAGTACTTACTCATTCATTCATTAAAATAGACAACCTACATGATGCTAAAACCCAAGTAATATAACCAACAAAAAAGCCGGCATTGCTACGAACAATACCGACTTTGAATGAAATGCCCTTTTCTTGCGGAGAAGGGACGCGTTTTGATAATCATCATTGCATAACCAAAACATTGCTAAGCTATGAAGAAATTTGAATTCTCCTACCAGTTAATTTATCGGTTTATGAGAATAGGATTGCTGCCAATACTGCTAATTACCATCTGCGCGGGTACCATGTACGCCAACGGTATTAAGGCCCAGGAAGTTCTGAACCGGAAAGTTAGCCTGGTGGCCGAACAGAAAGAGGTAAAAGCCATCCTTACGGAGCTCAGTAAAATGGCCGATATAAAATTTGTCTACAGCGCACAGCGCATTCCCTGCAAACAAAAAGTATCGTTAAGGGCCAAGGACCAAACCCTGGGCGATGTACTGGATGAACTGCTGGTGCCCTTAGACATTTTCTACCAGGTATCCGGCGAGCAGATTGTGCTCATGCGCAAAGACGCCGATGCCGGTGTATTGGGCGTTTCTACCAACGCCATAGAAAAGAACAACACCCTTGAGTATGCTCCCGCAAAAGTGGTTACCGGAAGGGTTACCAATGAGGCAGGCGACCCGCTGGTGGGTGTATCTGTACTGGTAAAAGGTACCTCACGCGGTACTACCACCAATGGCAACGGCGTGTTCAGCATTGCCGCAGAAGTGGGCGAAACACTGGAACTCTCCATCATTGGCTACAAATTATACAGTGTTAAAGTGGGTGAATCTTCTAACCTTACCGTTCAATTAAGTGCAGAAATTGCCGGCCTTAATGAAATAGTAGTGGTGGGTTATGGTACACAGAAAAGAACACTGGTAACCGGTGCGGT
>DATJGC010000091.1:0-3560 GCA_035495345.1 Chitinophagaceae bacterium
TTAGCAGACCCCTCAACGAAGGTTTTTCTGGCGGAGAAAAAAAGCGCAACGAGATTTTCCAGATGGCGATGCTGCAACCAAAATTGGCCATATTAGATGAAACCGACTCTGGGTTAGATATAGACGCCATCCGTATTGTAGCCGGCGGCGTAAACAAACTTCGCAATAAAGACAATGCGGTGCTGCTGGTAACCCATTACCAGCGCCTGCTGGATTATATAGTGCCTGATTTTGTGCATGTACTGTACAATGGCCGGATAGTACGCTCCGGTACCAAAGAACTGGCGCTTGAACTGGAAGAAAGAGGCTATGATTTTATCAAGAACGAAGTGAATGTGGGAGAGGAGAGTTTTAGGTAGACAAATTCAAAAGTCAAAAGTCAAAAGGCTTTTGCCTCGATATTAATTCAAAAGTCAAAAGTCAAAATTCAAAAGGCATTTGCTTAGAGGATAATTCAAAATTTAAAAGGCTTTTGATTGAAAGACTTAGCGTGTTAGCATCATAGATGCATCGCCTACTCTGTCCTGGGGAAAACTAGGGCGTCGCTTTGAAAAATTAAATAGTTGCACAAAAGAGAAATGAACACAACACTTATAAAAGAAAGATTTGATCAGTTACAGGAACAGGATAAAGGCAATGGCCTGGGTACTGTGCGGAAGAATGCCTATAATGCTTTTAACAAGTGGGGGATACCTACCTCCCGTCATGAAGAATGGAAGTATACACGCATAGCCGGGTTGTTCAACAAAGAATATGTATTTGCCGCGGGCGAGCCTTCTCAACTATCCGCCGAGGCTATTGCATCTGTACGTTTGCCCGGTCATGAAAATGCCAATGAACTGGTTTTTATCAATGGTGTTTTTTCCTTTGCGCATTCTTCTATTAAATCATCCGCACTGGTAGTACTTCCGCTGGAAGAAGCCGCCGCCAATGAATTTGCGCCCATTGTGTCTGCACATTTTGGCCATAGCAGTCAATACCTCAAAGATGGCATCAATGCACTTAATACCGCATTGGTACAGGGTGGTGTCTTTGTACATGTAAAAAAAGGCCAGGTGCCCGAACACCCGGTATATATTTACCACGTGGCAGACACCGGCAAGGCAAGTATATTTTCTCAGCCCCGCAGCCTGGTGCACATTGCAGAGAACGCACAATTGCAGATGGTAGAAACCTATGCTACCCTTGGCAACTCAGACAGCTTTACCAACCAGGTAATGGAAATAGTACTGGAAAAGGACGCGCTGCTGGAACTGTATAAGATACAAAATGATGCCGCTGCCAACAGCCAGGTAAGCACCACGCATATCAGGCAACTGGGTAAAAGCTATACGCATGTTGTCACCATATCACTGAACGGTGGCATTGTGCGCAATAACCTTAACCTGGTACTGGAAGCGGCCTTCTGCGAAGCACATTTGTATGGTTTGTATTTCCAGGCCGGGCAAACGCATATAGACAACCATACGGTAGTAGACAATGTAAAGCCCAATTGCCTTAGCAATGAGCTGTACAAAGGCGTTATGAACGATAAATCTACTGCTGTCTTCAACGGTAAAATATTTGTGCAGCCACAGGCACAGAAAACCAATGCCTACCAGTCTAATAAAAATATACTGCTGTCTGCAGATGCCAGTGTAAACACAAAGCCACAGCTAGAAATTTTTGCTGATGATGTAAAATGTTCTCACGGTTGTACCATTGGCCAGTTAGATGAAGAAGGCATGTTTTACCTGCAGTCGAGAGGCATCAATGAAACCGTGGCACGTTCGCTGCTGGTGCATGCTTTTGCCATAGACATCTTAGAACATGTAAAGCCGGCCGCTATTCGCGAGTACGTAGACAAACTCATTTCTGAACGATTAGAATTTGATATAGCATGATAGTATCTGCAGCACCCGTAAAGACATTGGACGTATCTGCCATCCGCCGCCAGTTTCCTGTATTGGACCGCGAGGTAAAAGGCAAACCGCTGGTGTATTTCGACAATGCTGCCACTTCACAAAAGCCACAGGTGGTGATAGACGCGCTGGTGAATTATTACAGTGGTTATAATGCAAACATTCATCGGGGTATTCATACATTGGCAGAAGAGGCAACAGCAGCGTTTGAGGCTACCCGTGATACCGTAAAACAATTCATCAATGCCGCGGCACGTGAAGAAATCATTTTTACCCGTGGCACTACGGAAAGCATCAACCTGGTAGCCTATACCTGGGGCCGCCAGCATATAGAGGCAGGTGATGAGATCATTATCTCCACCATGGAGCATCACTCCAATATAGTTCCCTGGCAATTACTCTGCGAAGAGAAGAAAGCCATATTAAAAGTGATACCCATTAATGATGCGGGTGAGCTGCTCATGGATGAGTTTGCCAACATGTTATCTCCCAAAACAAAACTGGTGTCTGTAGTGCATGTTTCCAACGCACTGGGCACGGTAAACCCCGTTGCTGCCATTATTGAGCTGGCCCACCAGGCCGGAGCGCTGGTAATGGTAGACGGCGCTCAATCTTCAGTACATCTTGATATTGATGTGCAGGAACTGGATGCAGATTTCTTCGCCTTTTCCTCACATAAATTGTACGGTCCCACTGGTGTTGGAGTGCTGTACGGCAAAAAAGCCCTGCTGGAAAGCATGCCGCCCTTCCAGGGTGGAGGTGAAATGATAAAAGAAGTGGCTTTCGGAAAAACTACTTACGCAGATCTGCCTTATAAGTTTGAAGCAGGTACGCCCAATATTGCCGATACCATTGCGCTTAAAACGGCCATTGATTTTGTAAACGGTATTGGCAAAGCCGTGATTCGCGCGCATGAAAACGACCTGCTGGCCTATGCCACGGGTTTGCTGGAAGAGATACCTGGCTTGCAGATCATTGGCAGGGCCAAAGAAAAAGTAAGCCTTATTTCATTTGTGATAGACAAACTGCATGCGCAGGATATCGGCATATTGTTAGACAACCGTGGTATTGCTGTACGTACCGGCCACCATTGCGCACAACCGCTCATGGCCCGCTGTGGTATTGCCGGCACCACCCGCGCCTCCTTTGCCGTATACAATACCCGCGAAGAAATTGATACAATGATAACAGGTCTGCATAAGGTGATTAAAATGCTGGCATAACGCATGGAACAAGAAAAGACCATAGCAGCTATAGAAGATGAAATAGTGGAAGAGTTTTCATTATTTGATTCCTGGGATGATAAGTACGAGTACATTATCGATCTTGGCAAACGCTTGCCCGCGCTGGATCAACAATACAAGTTAGACGAGAACAAAGTAAGGGGTTGCCAGTCTACCGTATACCTTGTGGCCGATAGCAGGGACGGTAAAATTTTTTACCAGGCAGACAGTGATGCCGTGATTGTGAAAGGACTGATTAGTATGCTTATCCGCGTATTGTCCGGCCATACTGCAGATGAAATTATTGCTGCCAACCTGGACTTCATCAACAGAATAGGAATGATGAGCCACCTGGCGCAAACCAGGTCAAACGGGCTTTTATCAATGGTAAAACAGATGAAGAATTACGCGTGGGCTTATAAAATTAAAAACGCCG
>DATJGC010000092.1:0-3375 GCA_035495345.1 Chitinophagaceae bacterium
ATCCACGCTATTGTATCTCGCCAACCTGGGCTGTATAGAAATGAATCCCTGGAACTCTACTATTAAGCGTCCGGACAACCCAAGCTATCTGGTGATGGATATTGACCCATCGCCAAAAAACAGCTTTAACCAGGTAGTAGAGGCAGCACAGGTAATCATACAGGTGTTGGAAAAAGCAGGCGCCACTTACTATTGCAAAACTTCCGGGGCAACGGGCATTCATATTTTTGTACCGCTCAACAGTAAATACAGCTATGAGCAGGCTAGAAGCTTTGGTGAAGTGGTGGCCACCCTCACCCAGCAGCAACTTCCGGCTACTACCAGCGTAGAGCGTTCATTAAAGAAGCGCGGCAATAAAATTTATATTGATTATTTACAGAACAGTCGCGGCCAAACCGTAGCCAGCGCCTACAGCGTAAGGCCTGTGCCAGGCGCCCAGGTATCTGCACCGCTCATGGTGAAAGAGATTAAGCCAGGTTTAGACCCTGCGCAGTTTACCATTTTCACCATAGAAAAAAGGCTTAAGCAGTTGGGTGACCTTTTCTTCATGGCACTGGGCAAGGGCAACAACCTGCCTGCCGCACTCAAAAAACTTGGTTATTAACTGCCCTTGGCAAGGGTATACCATTCTACAAATAATGGCAGCGTTTACTCAGGTGCAGCGGCCCCTGCGGGTAATGGCCTGATAGTTAGCAATCGCTTTCCGGCATTGTTTTATATACCCTGGTACTGTACTTATTTCCTCATCATTAAAACAAAGCTATATGAAAAACGAACAGAATAACCAGGGTAACAGGGAAGAGCAGCCGCAACAAAAAAACAGTTTAAAGAACCAACAACTTCCTTCAGATAGTCAGCAACAAGATAAGGGTAGTCAGCAGCAGGGTAACAACAGCCAACGGCAGATGGGCAGCAGCGGTGGCAATGAGAAAAGCAATATTGCGATAGACAATGAAGGCAGAATAGGTAAAGCGCACGACCAGTGGAATAACGATAACAACAACAGGAACCAGCAGGAAGAAAGAAACGGCCAACAGAACGATAACCAGCTTATCAATGAACAATCAATTGGAGAACCTGAAGCAGAAGAACCAATGAACGGGCCGGGCATGAATGAAAAGAAAATGCCTAAGATGAATACCAATACCCGTGGAGACGGAAACAAATAAGCCGGCTTTCAGACACTAATAAATAAATGGCCTCTGATTGCATGCCATAAAAAAACCCGCGCCAATGGCGCGGGTTTTTTTATGATGGGATTAGTTGCGCCCAATAATTAAGCCTTTTTGATGCACTTGGCTATTGATGGCTTTGTTTGTAATGTTCCAATAGTAAATCACCACCGAAATCATTTGTAAGATCTCTCACCACCGTGTGCACGTGGTTAGCATTGTTTTGAGAATTGTCGTACTCAATGATAAGCGTTGGGCCCTGTATGCGGTAATACTGTGGCTTGCCTATGGCATGTTCTGTTGCGCCCGCCCACGTAAACCAGAGATTATCGAGACCAGCCGTTTTAATTTGTTGTAACATAGCACTCGCAAAAAGTTTTGTGTATCGGTGAATATAAAGTTCTACCAGTTGCCACAACAACTGCTGGTTAGCGGCAGATAACTGGCTATACCGTATACCGGCGGGCTGCGCAATAGAAGCCTTCCTGCTGGCAGCGGTAATAATTTCACCCGGCGCTATAGAATCAATGATAGCCAGCTTACGTTCACTAGCAGACAATGCATGCAGCAGCGCAAAACCTTTAGCTGTTTCTTCCTTTAATACCTGTTCATCTTTGTGTGGCCCGTTTTGAACAATGGCAGGGTTGGCTCCAAGGAAGGAAGGAGTTCCTGCCACCAGCGTCTGTTTATCGGCAGAGAAATGAAAGGCCACATGATGCCCCTCAAAACGCCAACCCCAGATACTATTGGCGGAAGGTGTTCCGAAAACGGTGATAAAATATTTGCCGGGATCCCGGTAGTGATCTTCCGGCTTCCGGTTTTCTATTGCCTTTAGTACATCATCAAGTTGCATGATAGCCTGCACTTTTTGCACCGTCTCTTTACTAATACTAGTAGAAAGCAGCGCTATCACTGCAGCCCGTTGCGCGCTGTTAAGCTCATTCATGGAAATGCCTTTCCGATCTTCTAGCGGAACATACATAAACCGGTACCTTTCCGCGGTATCAAAAGGATAAAGCGCTTTGGCTTTCTGGGCATCTGTTAGAAGCTGTATAAATGAATTGGCTTTTTGTACCAGGTCTTGTGCGCTGGCAAGTTGCTGGCAGGCAAGAACGGTAAAGAGTAATAGAACGTTTCTGAACATATGGCGTTGGGTATGTATGGCTAAAGGTAATAAGAACTTGTCAGCGTGCAGTACCGGGGAAGCTCTATTAAGCTGCGTTAACAATTAGAGCTTCCCCATAAAGTAGCGTTTTTTGCCCAATGGCCCGTCTGGTACTTGCTGTGCATTTACTAATAGAGTTTGTATCAGTGCTTTTTAAACCGGCATTGTTTTAAAGCTATTCCATTGTTCTTATTCACAACCCCTGTTTATTTCACCTAAAAAAATTGGTATGAAAACAATGTATTGTCTTTTGGCTGCAATGCTGATATATGTGGCCGGTATGGCCCAGGCAACGCCGCATGAAAAAGCAGTTTTAAAAAATGATATTGCCAAAGAACGCGCAAGACGGCATGCGGTGGCCAAAGATGTGCTTACCGGTCAGCCTGCACGTGCCAGGGCAGACCATCGCGCAGCAGTAGCCTACCACAAAAAGATTCATCGTGATGCAAAACAGATACATCAGAACGATGTTAACAGGGCCAGACAACGGCATTACGCACGTAAACGCGTACATGGCTAATTACTTACCCCAATATCTCCTGTTGATTTTATTGGTAGCAGCTGATGAGCCGGCCATCCCTGTCGCTGTGTATTTAGCGTACCTTTAAGCAATGGAAACAACAAAAGACTTACGGCTGGCGGTGCTGATAGATGCCGATAATATTCCGTACAGCAATGTGCGGGGTATGATGGAAGAAATTGCCAAATACGGTACGCCTACTTTTAAGCGCATCTATGGAGACTGGACAAAGCCTACGCTCAGCGGCTGGAAGACAGTGCTACTTGAAAATGCCATTACACCCATTCAGCAATACAGCTATACCTCCGGTAAAAATTCTTCAGACTCTGCCATGATCATAGATGCCATGGATATTTTATATTCTGGCAGGGCCGATGGCTTTTGCATTGTAAGCAGCGACAGTGATTTTACGCGTCTTGCTACCCGCTTGCGCGAAGCTGGTATGCAGGTAATAGGCATCGGCCAAAAGAAAACGCCACACCCGTTTATCGTTGCCTGTGATAAATTTATTTACCTGG
>DATJGC010000093.1:0-2910 GCA_035495345.1 Chitinophagaceae bacterium
GGCCATGCTATCTTTCCCCAGCCACCCTCGCGTTGCACCTCACGATATGTTCTGAGTCCGGTTCTTAACGCAGAAAAAGTATGACTCACAGGAAACCAGGCAGTCGGCTCAGTAGAAAGAAATTGATGTAACAATGAGGAGACATTGAACTTTCGCTCCGGAATATGCCATTCAAGTTGCCTGGGATCTGTATGAGAACCATATATCTTTTCACTATATACAAAAAAACGGGTTGTAAGTGCCAGCTCCAGCTTCCGCAAACTGTCAATGCCTGAAAAACTATCCATGCTCTCCTGTTCCGCCTGTTCAATCACGGCATCTATCAATGTGTCATTGGAAGTTTTGATCCGGGAGAAGGGGCTTTGTAAATATAAATTCCAGAAACCCCTGGCATGGTCTGTTATTCCATCGGAGCCCAACCAGGCAAATTCATAGTTTCTTTCTTTGTAGAAGTTGAGTATAGACTGGCGAAGACTGTCTGCCAAGGGCTCGGTCCGTAAATAAGATGCAAGTTGTGCACTGTCTAAAAAGAAATCTACATAGCTATTCAACTTTGTTACCGATGTGTCACGGCGTACAGGTGAAATTGTATCCTTGTGTTGATGCTGTTGCCCGTTTTGCTGGTTATTACAGGCGAAACTCACAAGGCTTATTAGTAATAAAGAATAGACTTTTGCGGTTAATCTGGCTGACATAACTCGTTCTTTTTTAGACTTGAGGGTGTTACTATCCAGCAAGCAATCTTTCACCTTTAAATATCCGCCAGGCTACATTCTCTCCTACCCGCTACAGGATGAGTCTTACACCACCTAATTCGGCAACGCGATAGGTAAACTTTTCGCCGGGCGAACTGATGAACATAAAGTTCTTGGGTATTTTCCATTTTATGCAGAGCTCATCTATCAATGCGGGTCCAAACTCTCCTTCAATGGTGACGTATTCCATCTTTATGTCAATGTATGCCCTGTCTAAGACTTCGAAATCTTTCATAAATTGCTCAGAAGGCGGCTGATGTTTTTTCAAAACAGTCACAATTTTTATCTTTCTGGTCACTTCGTTTTCGGCTACATACATCATTACCTTGTTCAGCGTAGATATATCATCGCCCTTCGAGAAAAAAATAAATTCCTGCTCATGAAGCACATGTATACCATTATTTACTTTCTTAATAACGATGGCGGCATAGTTAGTAAAACGTTCTGTAAATGTTTTTAACACTGACAAGCTGAACTCTAAGAGGTATTTGCGATTAAGCAACCCAAAGATCAACAGCATGGCAGGAATGAAATATTGCAAAAAGATAACCAAATATTCAGGCCTCATCTTTACGTTGCCATACAAAGCGGCGGCCACTGCCAACAATGCAATGGCCACGGTTACAGGAGGTGCATACTCCGGGCGGGGTAATCGGCTTCTTTTTAATTTCAACAAAAGGTTTCCGAGCGCAAAGAAAATCATTACAGACAGGAACGAAATGGTGTAGACACCTGCCAGCGGGGCAAGTTTACCATTGGTAACAAGCAAGACAGATATGCACAACGTGAAAAACATAATGGTTATGCGGTAGCTGCTGCCTCTTTTATTTTCTTTTAAAAAGAATTGGGGCAAAATTCTGTCGAGCGTCATTCTACGCACTAACCCGTTCACGCCAACAAATGATGTGAGTAAGGCCCCGCTTAATACGGTTACCGCATTAATGGAGATCATCATCACCAACCACCGGCCACCAGTGAGAGACGCCATATAACTGAGGAGTGATTGCTCATGAAGTCTTGCCTCGCTGATAGGCATCACAGCAATTGCCAGCAAAGCAATCAGCGGATTCAATACGGAAACGGCCATCCACATATTCCGGAGTGTTTTTGGAAACACAGCTTTCTTCTGCTCTTCAACAAAGTTGGCCGAGCTTTCAAAGCCAGAAATGCCCAACATGGCGGCACTAAAACCAAAAAATAATGCGTTGCCAATACCACCTGCTTTTAAGGGAAGTGCAAAATTCAGATGAAAGATACCGGTACCGTGGTTTGCAATAAAAACACAGGCTGAAATGATCAGGGCAGCCATGGCTGCTAAATGAAATATAAAAATGAGCAATGCCAGCACAGCGCTCTCAGATATGCCCACAATACTTAGGCATAGAAAAACAAAAAGCAGCAGGATGGTGGCCAGTGTTACCGGTAACCAATCAATAATTTCATGCAGGTAGTGCATTGCTTCGCTTGCAGATATCACAGCAGTGGCCATGTATGAAAGAATGGTCAGGCAGGCGGCTACGGAAGCATTGCTTTTACTTGTGGTATTTAGTAAAACATTGTAAGCGCCACCGTTCAGTGGTAGGGCACCCACTACTTCGCCATAGATTTTTCTAAACAAATACAATACTGCAGAAACCATCAGCAAGGATACCCAGGCGTATTGACCGGCCATCGTGATGGTTAGCGCCGCTACGTAGAGGCAAGAAGATGTAATATCGTTGCCGCAAATAGCCGTTGCCAGCCATGCATTTAACTTTTTGGGTGATGACATGCAAGCAGATGTAAGACCGTTTTTTTGACAGTTAGCTTCAACTCGAAATTGTAAGGCAACTGCCTGACGGGCTTCAGTATCGAATGTATGATTTGTAACAACAAAAACCTTCTTTCATTCATTGAAGGTCTAGGTATCCGATGTACTTACCCAAGAAAATTGCTCAGGCGGAGATGGGCAATGACCCCGATTGCAAGGTTTGCAAGATTTCGCGGGTGCTTACCCTGGGCTGTCCTGAATATAATACCATCAGGGGTGTATTTGTATTGTGGATTATTTTCTGCAAATAGGTACACATATGAAAATCAGGCTCACATCCTTCGTTTGATACAACGGCAAGGTCATAATTCCGACTATTGATAGCCTCAATAACCTTTTCGGCGA
>DATJGC010000094.1:0-5258 GCA_035495345.1 Chitinophagaceae bacterium
TGAAAAAGGCACTCCTACATAAGATGTTGGCCGGGTAAATGCCTTGATCTGTGCATCTGAAAGATTCAGTTGCTTTGAGGTATTGAGTGAAGTGATGATCGCTTTCTTTTCGGCCGTATTCTTGTCGGATACGGACAAGTAGACTTTACCATCCTTGTCAATCGTTATCAAAACAACATCGTTCTCAGGTGCTGCCTTTGAGGAAACCGAATCAGGCGTAACAACTGCCAACGCCTCTGAAGGCTTGAATTTAGTGGTCAATATAAAAAAAGACAACAACAGAAACGCCACATCGCACATCGCCGTCATATCAATGGATGTACTCTTTCTTGCTACTTTTACTTTTGGCATGATATATTAAATTATTTCACTGATGAGATGCAGGGCCTGCAAGTTTCCATAAACCATTTTGTTATAGAAATGATAACAGGCGCAAGCTTATTTGTACAATGAAGCAAAGCTCTGCGTTAATGTAAAGCCGCTTTCATCAATACCATAAGTGATGCTGTCTATCTTTGTTGTAAACACGTTGTACATGATAATGGCAACGGCAGAAGTACCGATACCCAGTGCGGTATTGTACAAGGCCTCAGAAATACCCTGAGACAAAGCTTTTGCAGCTTCACCACCACCTTCATCTCCCAATGCAGAAAACGAACGAATCATACCCATTACCGTACCCAGCAGACCCAGAAGGGTAGCAACAGAAGCAATGGTAGAAAGAAATACCAGGTTCTTTTCAAGCATGGGCAATTCAAGCGCAGTAGCTTCTTCTACTTCTTTCTGAATAGACAATACTTTTTGTTCTGTATCCAGTTGTGTATCGCTGATCAGTTCTTTGTATTTGCGCAGACCTGCTTTCATTACATTGCCTACAGAACCTTTTTGTTTGTCACACTCAGCCAGTGCAGCGTCAACATTCCTGTTGGCAAGATGATACTGAACCTTGCGGATAAATTCTGCGTTATTACCTGTACCACTGGCTTTGGATACAGTAAGAAAACGTTCGATCACAAATGTAAGCACCGTTAAAAAACAGCCAATGAGCACAGGCACAATGATTCCACCAAGATACATTTTTGAAAACGTTCCGATGGGACCGCCACGGTCAGGCCAAAAACCACCATTTGCTTTTCCAATTGTAAAATTGTCAGGATTGCCGATAATAAAACGCCAGATAATGTAACCGAGAATAATACATGCAAGAGGAGCTATCCAGGAAATTGAATTGCCAGATCGTTTTGGTTGCACAGATGAAGTGGAAGCCTTAGGTGCAGTTGGTCTTGTTTCTGCCATGATCGTTTGTTTTTAGTGTTTTAGTAATTTAAATTAGCCAGTAGTGTGTTTTAAGGACACAATTCTACTGAAAAAAAATTTTAAAAAATCAGATTAGGAAATATAAATATTTACAGGGGTCACAAGATAAGTAATTTCTGTTTTCCCCCGACCGGCTTTCTTGACGCGGAACCGGCGCCTGGTATTGGATGAAAATGTTAAGATAAAGTAATTCCATGTAAAAAAACTTTTCCTCTTAAATAAAAAATCCACCTTTCCTGCAAGCGTTCGTACTTGCTATTATCTTTTAGTTAATTTCACCGCTAAACATTTTATTTACATGCGTATTCCAACATTCAAGTTCAGGGAACTGTTGCTATTGGCATTACTGGTTACAGCGCTTCCTGCATTGGCGCAGGAAAAAAAACCGGTACCCCCTGCCACCCCTAACGGTAATAGCACAAACCCTGCCGTTCCCTCCTTCCCTGGTATGTCTAAGACTGGCCCCAAGCCCTACAAAGACGTGATCACAGATAAGGCCATGAGCAAAAAAGGATTGTTTACCGTACACAAAGTAGAAGACAAATGGTATTTTGAAATTGCCGATTCCCTGCTGGGCAGAGACCTGCTGGTGGTAAACCGCCTGTCAAAAGCCGCCGCCGGTATGCGCAACCTGTTTTTTGGCTACGCCGGAGACCAGATTGGCAACAACGTTATCAGCTTTGAGAAGGGTCCCAACAACCGCATCTTCCTCAAAAAGATTTCTTTTGATGAATTTTCCAAAGACAGCGTACAACCCATGTACCGCGCCGTCATGAATTCTAATATTCAACCCATTGTTGCCGCTTTTGACATTGCTGCGTTTAGCAAAGATTCTACCGGCAGCGTCATAGACATGACCAGTTACATCAACACAGACAATGATGTACTCAACTTTGCCGCCAACCTTAAAAATCTGTTCCAGGTGGGCGGTCAGCAAACAGATAAATCTTACATCGTCAATGTAAAGGCATACCCCCTCAACATTGAGATTAAAACCGTAAAAACATACAGCAAAAGCAGTGGTGGTGGTTTTGGCGTGCCCAACCCCCTCCCCTTCGCCTCCACCGGCGGCGGCCAGCTGCTAACCATGGAACTTAACAGCTCCCTGCTGCTGCTGCCAAAAACCACCATGCAGCAACGTTTTGCAGACCCGCGCGTAGGTTTCTTTACCCGCAGCTATACAGACTTTGATATTAACCCGCAGGGCGTTAAAGAAGTAGACCTGGTAGTGCGCTGGAAGCTGGAACCAAAAGACGAAGACATTGAAAAATACAAGCGTGGTGAACTGGTAGAACCTAAAAAGCCCATCATCTACTATATTGACCCCGCTACCCCCAGAAAATGGGTGCCCTACCTGATACAGGGCGTAAACGACTGGCAGGCCGCCTTTGAAAAAGCCGGTTTCAAAAATGCCATCATGGCCAAGCTGCCGCCCACCCCGCAGGAAGACAGCACCTGGAGCCTGGAAGATGCCCGTTTCTCGGCCATCGTGTACAAACCCTCTGATATACCCAATGCCAGCGGCCCCAACGTGCACGACCCCCGCAGCGGCGAAATACTGGAAAGCCATATCAACTGGTACCACAACGTCATGAACCTGCTGCGCAACTGGTATTTTATCCAGTGCGCTGCCACCGACCCGCGCGCCCGCAAAATTCAATTTGATGATGAATTAATGGGACAGCTCATCCGCTTTGTGTCTTCTCACGAGGTAGGCCATACCCTTGGCCTCCGCCATAACTTTGGCTCAAGCTCTACCGTACCGGTAGAAAAGCTGCGCGATAAGGCCTGGGTAGAAGCTAACGGTCATACCCCCTCTATAATGGACTATGCACGCTTTAACTATGTAGCCCAGCCAGAAGACAATATTTCACCTGCAGGTCTTTACCCCCGCATTGGTGATTATGATAAATGGGCCATTGAATGGGGCTATCGCAAAATGTATGACGCTACCACACCAGAGGCAGAACTGCCATTGCTGAATAAAATCACCACTGAACGTTTGCAGGGCAACAAACGCCTCTTCTTTGGTACAGAGCAGGACCCCGATGATCCGCATAACCAGAACGAAGACCTGGGTGATAATGCCATGAAGGCCGGTACCTATGGCATCAAAAACCTGCAACGCATTGTGCCTAACCTGATGGAATGGACAAAAGTGCCCAATGAAGATTACAGCAATCTTGCTGAAATTTATAATGAAATAGTTACCCAGTTCAACCGGTATATGGGCCACGCACTGAAAAACATCGGCGGTATTTACAACACACCAAAAGTGGTGGAACAAGCCGGACCGGTGTATGAGTACACGCCCAAAGCCACGCAGCAGGAAGCCATGGCCTTCCTGGCAAAAAACATTCTTACAACGCCCACCTGGCTTATCAACCGGGAGATTTCCTCTAAAACCGGAAGCGACCCCGTAAGCGTTATTGGCAGCAGAATGGAAGGCGTATTAAACTCCTTGCTCAACAACGGGCGTTTAAACAAACTCATCAGTGCAGAAGCGGCCCTCGGCAACAATGCCTATACCATTACTGAGCTAATGAGCGACCTGCAGAAGAATGTATGGACAGAACTCTATACCCATAAGCCCATTGATGTATACCGCCGCAACCTGCAAAAGGCATTTGTAGAAAGGTTTGGCAGCATTATATCACCCGCAGCCCCCGCTACCGGCAGCTTCGGCGGCATCACCATTACCTTCAGCAGTACCGATATAAAAAAGACGGATATTATCTCCGTTGCCAAAGGTACGCTGCGTGGTCTCCGTGCAGATATTAATGCAGCATTACCCGGCGTAACAGATAAAATGACGCGGTATCACCTGCAAGACATGCAGGAAAGAATTGCGAGAATACTCGACCCTAAATAAGGGGAGCCAACAATTCAAAGCAATAGATACGCATAAAAAAACACCGGAAAGTTCCGGTGTTTTTTTATGCTGTTCGTTGTATGTTCTGGAAGTTCTTTCTGTTTCTTTTCTTTATGTACGATGCTTACGCTTCCTGTTATTACTCACCAATACAAACTTATTCATAGCGCAACGCTTCAATTGGGTTTAAGCGGGATGCTTTAAAAGCGGGATATAACCCGGCAAACAGACCCACCAATGAGCAGATAACAATACCCAGTATCACCCATGCCCAGGGCACCACAAAACCGGTTTTCATTAATATGCTTACAGAGTTGCCCAGCAAAATGCCAAAGAAAATACCAAAGGCTGCGCCGAGTAAACTGATGATGATAGACTCATACAGGAACTGGCTGCGCACATTGCGCTGTTTGCCGCCGATGGCCTTTATCAGCCCCACTTCCTTTGTACGCTCTGTTACTGCTACCAGCATAATATTCATCAACCCAATGGCAGCACCCAACAGCGTTATAAAACCAATAACAATAGCAGAAATGGTGAGCCACTGAAGATTCTTCAGCAGCATGTCTACAAAACTGTCGCTCTTGTCTATTAAAAAATTATTGCCCTCCGTGGTGGTTAGTTTGCGAATGGATCTGAAAACGCCTTCGGCTTCGCCGATGCCCGCATCCAGCATATTAATGTCTTTTACTTTAATACCAACAGAAAACGAAGATTTTGGTCCGCTGAAAAAACGGCGCACATTATTATAGGAAGTTACTGCGGCATTATCCCAGCTGAAACCGAGGGTAGAGCCTTTTTCATCCAGCACGCCAATGACCCTGAAGGGGATGCCATTCACACGCACAATTTTGTCTACCGGTCTTTCCAGGTTTTCGCCAAACAGCGTGGTGGCCACGGTTTTACCCAGCAGGCAAACATTTCTGCCAGATTGTACATCCAGGTCGTTCAGGTTTCTGCCGCTGGCAATCTTGTACCCGTTGAGGTCTACAAAGAGATCATCCCCACCCATAACGCGTACGGTAGGGTTGGTCTTTTTATTTTCAAAATTGATGGTGGCATTATTGGT
>DATJGC010000095.1:0-4649 GCA_035495345.1 Chitinophagaceae bacterium
CCCATGGTTAAAAATAGTTACCAGCTGAGCTTTGCACAGATTGGTATCATTACCCTAACGTTTCAGCTGGCTGCCTCTTTACTGCAACCCTTTGTAGGTTTTTATACTGATAAGAAACCCCAGCCTTTCTCATTGGCCACGGGCATGGGTATATCGCTTATTGGCCTGGTGGTGTTGGGGCTCTCGCAGCACTATTATGTGGTGCTCATTGCAGTGGCATTGATTGGCACCGGATCTTCGGTCTTTCACCCGGAGGCTTCAAAGGTGGCCTATATGGCTTCGGGCGGTAAACGCGGACTGGCGCAATCCATTTTCCAGGTGGGTGGCAATGCTGGCAGCGCTATCGGGCCCTTGCTGGCTGCATTGATCATTGTACCGCACGGGCAACAGCAGATTCTGTGGTTTTCATTGCTGGCCTTACTGGCCATTGTGGTATTGTACCAGATTGGCAAATGGTATACGGCCAATATGCACCTCATAAAGCCAAAAAAACAATTGTCTGTAGCTGCAGGGGCGGCGCTTCCCAAACAGCGGGTAACCATGGCCGTTATTATTCTGCTGGTGCTCATTTTTTCAAAATATTTCTACCTGGCCAGCATGTCTAGCTATTTCACCTTCTTTTTAATTGATAAATTTCATTTGTCTATACAGCAGGCGCAACTACACCTTTTCATTTTCCTGGCGGCCGTGGCAGCGGGTACGTTAATCGGTGGTCCGCTGGGCGATCGCTTTGGCCGCAAGTACGTAATCTGGTTTTCTATCCTGGGCGCCGCACCGTTTACGCTGTTGCTGCCGCATGTGCCATTGGTATTTGTTACACTTTTAAGTATTATCATCGGCTTTATACTGGCTTCAGCCTTTTCAGCCATACTGGTATATGCGCAGGAACTATTGCCCGGAAAAATTGGCACCGTCTCCGGCTTGTTTTTTGGCTTTGCCTTTGGCATGGGTGGTATTGGTTCTGCGGTGTTGGGTACATTGGCAGACCATACCAGCGTACAATACATGTTCCTGGTTTGTTCTTTTTTACCGCTGATTGGCTTACTAACTGCTTTGCTGCCCAACCTTGGTGGAGCAAAAAAATAAGTAAGCGATAGATCAGCAGAAGCTGCATTACAGTTGCCTCGGATTCGACCTAAAAATTTTTTTCACAAATCATTCTTTATGAAACATTGCATCTTTTTTTTAGCCGCCAGTTTGCTTGCTTCCACCCTTTTATTAGCACAAACGCCCAACAGCTTAACCGCTAAAGAAAAAAAACAGGGCTGGAAACTATTGTTTGATGGCAAGACCACCCAGGGCTGGCACACCTACCTGCGTGATACGGTAGGGTCTAAGTGGCAGGTGAGAGATGGCAACCTGGTATTTGATCCATCTCAACCAAAGGAGGGCGGCGGCGATATTGTTACCAATGGCAGCTACGAGAATTTTGAATTGCAGCTTGAGTGGAAGATATCAAAAGGCGGCAACAGCGGTATCATCTTCGATATACAGGAAGATCCAAAATACGCCGCCACCTACCTTACCGGGCCAGAAATGCAGGTGCTGGATAATAAAGAGGCCTCAGACAATAAGAAGCAGAACCACCTTGCAGGATGCCTCTATGATATGAGTGGCGATAGCACTGTGTCTAAACCCAAAACACCCGGTGAATGGAACCAGGTGAGCATTACTCAAAGCAATGGTAAGCTTACGTTTAAATTAAATGGCATTACTACTTATACGGGCACCATTGGCAGTGATGCCTGGAACGCGATGGTGGCCAACAGTAAATTCAGTGCTAAACAATTTGCAGACTTTGCTAAAAAAGCAAGCGGCAAGATTGCCTTGCAGCAGCATCCCGGCTCAAGCGAATGGCGGAATATAAAGATCCGTGAGCTCTAATTGTTGACATTCTGCCAACCAGCTATTGGCCCTTCAATTTGCACACTGCAGGTCTTAAGCTCTTTTTGCCTTCTGTAAATGAAAGGCAATTTTGCCGTGCAGATCCTCCGGCCTGAAGGGCTTTGGTATAAAATCTACAAAGCCTTTTTGCAAGAGATCGGCCAGCATGTTATCGTACACCGCCGCGGTAAATGCAAGAATGGGCAATTCAGGGTTTAACTTTCTTATTTCGCGCAGCGCAGTGGCGCCATCCATTTCCGGCATTTCAAGATCCAGCAAGACCAGGTCAAATTCTCCCTGTTTAAACGCTTCTACCGCAAACCTGCCGTTAACAGCCTCCGTAAGTACCACGCCCCATTTCTTCAAGAAGCGTTTGGCAATGGCCATATTTACCGGGTTGTCTTCTGCCAGCAGCACGCGTATACCTTCCAGCGATTGCAGATCTTTTGCCTTCTCTTCATTGATATAAAGCTTACGGTGCGTATTGATTTTCCATTCTACGGTAAATTGAAAGACGCTGCCCTTGCCCGGCGAGCTTTCAAGTACCAGCTCACTATTAAACATGCTTACCAGTTCTTTGCTGATGGAAAGGCCCAGGCCAGTGCCACCGTACTTGCGCGTGGTGTCTACATCTGCCTGCGTAAAGCTGGCAAAGATTTCTCTTTGTTTTTCCTTTGGTATGCCAATGCCGGTATCTACCACCATAAATTGTATGGTAACCTTGCTGCTGGAGGCAAATACGCGTTTAACAATCAGGCAAACACTGCCCTCCCGCGTAAACTTCATGGCATTAGACAGCAGGTTAGACAATACCTGGTTAAGTCTTGTAGAGTCTGTAAACACTTCCACATCCAGGCCTTCGTCTATCTCCGTATAAAAATGTAATCCTTTGGCGGCAATTTGCGCTGCAAACTGTGCCCCTATTCTTTCTGCCAGTTCTTTTATGTTTACGGGTGCTTCTTCCAGCTCCAGCTTGCCCGCTTCAATCTTGTTGAAATCAAGAATATCATTGATCAGCATCATCATGTGCTCTGATGAATACTTTAAGATATCCAGCTGTGGTTTTTGTCCTTCCAGGTAATTCTCATGCAGCAGCAAATTGGAAGCCCCAATAATACCATTCAGCGGTGTTCTCAGCTCATGGCTCATATTGGAGAGAAACCTCGATTTTATCTTGGCCGCATCTTCTGCTTTTTGCTTGGCTTTCATGAGCGCAAATTCTGTCATCTTCACTTCCGACACATCCAGGATGCTTATCTTTGTATAACGTACACCCTTATACGTAAAAGGCACCACGCTTACATACCCATAAATTTTTTTGCCTTTTTTTGAGTTGAACGTAAGCTCACCCTGCCAGTTTTTTGTTACGCCCGATACTGACTTCTCTATGCTGTTAAAATGAGTAATATGCTCTTCGCTAAACCACTTAGCTACCGGCGTACCCTCCATTTCAGCAATGTCATCTGCTTCAAATAATTCCAGCGCGCGCCGGTTACAATTGGCAATAACATCAGATTCATTGAAAATGATAAATACCCCATCCAGCGAGGTATTGAAAATGGTATCGCCAAATTTCTTCTCCTGCAAAATGGCTACCTCATTTTCTTTGTTCAGCCTAAGGATGGCATAAGAGAAGAAGATAGTGGCGGCCAGTGATACAAAAAGATTACTGTTGTAAAGCGGCGCGTACATTGTTTCTTTTATGATCTGGATATTGTTCACCTGCGGGTTTCCCAATATACAAATGAGCAAAGACACCAGGGTAATACCACACACCAGCAAGAGCTCCCTGAAATTTCTGCGAATACTTACCACAAACGTGAGCGCCAAAAAGTAGGGGAAATACAGCAGGTAACCACCAGCACGCAAGCCTTCCACATGACTGATGATGATAAGGTATAGATTGATGTTAATGATAGAGAGGATGCGCCCGGCTTCCAGCCTGCGCCGGTAATTGAAATAATATGCCAGCAAAAAAAGATAGGCAGAAGTTACATTGATAAGACCGCTGATGTAGAGCTTATGGTAAATGTATATACCTACGGAAAAGCAGTTTACCAGCAGCGCCAGGATAATGAACTGGTTGAAACGGATAATTTTCTTTTCATTGTCCCTGGAAATACCCTCGTTGACCCCCGTATAAATAATATCCTGATAAATTGACCAGGAAATATGTAATAATTTTTGCTTCATAGAGTTATTAGATGGGTGTTTTCTGTTTGTTGCTGGAAAATGCCGCTGGTGTATAACGAAAAACCTGAACATCTATTTTCCTATGGGAAGCGAAACTTTACCTAAACAGTTCATTTTTAATGCAAAAATGGACAAAGAGGCGCTGTACAGCCTTTACACAGACGATTACGCCTATATTGAAGAAATCTTCGGCACCGTTCTGGAACATTATGACGCAGACTTCAGCGCCGTGCAACTGGCCTTTGAACATGAAAACCTGGAAGACCTAAAAAAGGCCGTGCACAAAATGAAACCCGTCTTTGGCTATACCGGCTTGCTGGAATGCCAGCAACATTGCAAACTCTTTGAAGACCAATGTGCCACTGCCACCTCCTTTACAAGTATTACCGAACCTTACACCTATATTAAAAACGAACTGCTTGAAGCAAGGGACATTATTCAGGATGAATACACCCGGCTGAAAGCTTTTAATGCAAACCCATTATGAGCCTTACTTGTATAATTGTAGAAGATTTGCAGGTAGCCGCTGACTACCTGAACCGCTGCTGCGAGAAAAGCGGACAGCTTACTGT
>DATJGC010000096.1:0-3097 GCA_035495345.1 Chitinophagaceae bacterium
GAGTTCAAGCTTTTTTTCAAGCATCAATTTCTCGGTAATATTGATAGCAATAGAAAGTACGCTGCGTTTTTTGTTGTAGACAATGCTGTGAGAGGATATCTGCATAAACATTTCCTGTCCGTGCTTATCCAGGTGACGCCAGACAGCGGTCTTTTTAAACTGGTCGTCTTGCAGCGCTGCTGCTGATAATTCTTTTATCAGTGGAATGTCTTCCGGCGCCCGGAGGTCTAAAACTGATTTCGATAAAAATTCCGTTCTGCTGTATCCGTATTGTTGCACTGCGGCAAGGTTCACTTGTGCAATCTCAAAACTCTGTGGATCCCATATTACAATGACGGCGGGGTTGTTGTTGAAAAGGTAGCGGTACCGCTCTTCGGAGGCTTCCAGAATTTCCTTTGATTCCTTTTCGCCGGAAATATCCCAGAAGGTGCAAACAATGGCGTTTACATATTCTTCCTGTAATAAATTAACAATCGTTTTCCGGCACCAGATATAATCGCTGTCTTTCTGCCGTATACGTACTTCCAATACAGGGTAATGTTTCGGGTCTTGTTTTACCATGTCTATGCAGGTAAGAAACAAGGGCATATCATCAGGATGTATAAAGAAGCTTTGGTGTTGCCCAATGCACTCGTTGCTGGTATAGCCGGTGATGGCCAATACTGAAGGCGTACAGAATGTTACCTCACCCTGATCATCCAATAAAAATTTTGCGTCGATGCTGTTTTCGGTAATGATACGGAACAGACGTTCCTGCCGGAAGATCTGCCTTCTTACCTGGCTTCTCTCAATGCTATAGAGTATGCTTTTGATGAGCAGCGAACTGCTAATCTCATCCTTCACCAGGTAATCCTGCGCACCCAGTTTAAGGCTATCCATGCCGTATTGTTCTTCGTTAAAGCCGGTAAAAACAAGTAGGGGAATACTACTGGCGGCCCCGATGATGGCGGTTACTGAACGCAGACCGGAACTATCGGGGAGCGATAAATCAAGTAAAATAACATCAAATAAATTTCCTTCAAGGATGCGCAGCGCCTCCTTCAGCGCGGATGCCCTGGTAATGGTAAACCGGGGTGTACTAACGCTCAGGTATTCCTGCACGAGGAAAAAGTCGCCGGCATTGTCCTCTATCACTAACACACGTATTTCTTTGAGAACTGTCATGCTATTTCATTATCGGTAACTGCACAATGGATATCCAGAATGATTCAATACCGGTTACAATTTTTAGAAACTCGTCCATATCTACAGGCTTGGTGATAAAACAATTGGCATGCTGCTGGTAAGATTTCAATATGTCTATCTGAGAAGATGAAGTGGTTAGCATTATGACCGGTATATGACAGAGTTGCGCATGTTCCTTTATAAACTGCAGTACTTCATGGCCGTTCTTTTTTGGCAGGTTTACATCCAGCAATACCAGGTCGGGCATTCCACCGTTGCCCGGCTCTGTACTCTTCCGCAACAAGTCAATGGCAGACTGGCCATCTTTTGCCACTGAGATCTTGTTGACCACTTTACCTTCTCTCAGTGCTTCTGTTGTCAGCAGTATATCGCCTTCATTGTCTTCTACTAATAATATATGGATGGCTTGTGTCAATTAGTTTGTTTTAAAAGTGAAGTGGACGTTTGTACCCATCCCGATGGTGGATTCTACCCAGATGGATCCACCCTGCTGCCGGATGATTTTTCTACAGGCGGCGAGGCCAATACCGGAGCCGTTAAATTCATCCGCCGGGTGTAGCCTTCGCAATGCTTCAAAAATGGTTTCATGGTATTCCGGTTCAATACCAATACCATTGTCTGCCACGGTAAACAGCCATTCACCTGGCTTCTCTTCGGCGGTTATTATAACTTCCGCCGGTAATCCTTTTTTATGAAACTTTAGTGCATTGGAGATCAGGTTTAGCAACACCGTTTTTATTTGCACGCGCTGGCACTGCAATACCGGTAAGCCACGGGCATGGATAACCGCTTGTTGTTCGGCAATTAAGGTGGCAAGCATTTGCCTGATCTCTTCTACCAGCGCCGCCAGGTCTACAGGCTCTGCTTTGGCGGGGCGCTCTCCATGCCTGGCCAGGGCCAGGAGATCATTGATAAGTGCCGTGGCGCGGCGAGCACCCTGCTGTGCAAAGCTGATATATTGTTTTGCCTTATTGTCTAAATGCACAGCGTAATTCTTTTCCAGCAAATCCATAAAAGAGTGAATGGTGCGGAGCGGTTCGCGCAAGTCGTGAGAAGCCATAAAGGCAAAGTTTTCCATTTGCTGGCGCGATGCGAAAAGCAGTTGATTCTTTTTGTGCAGCTCCATCAGGTTAATGACCTGTCTTGCCAGTATTTTCAGCGCTTCCTGCTGCGTTTCGGTTAACGCGTTGGGCTGCTTATCAAGCACGCAAATGGTGCCCAGCGCAAATCCCTCCTGCGTAACCATGGGCATACCAGCGTAAAACACGATCTGCGGATCGTCCGTTACCATGGGGTTATCTGCAAACCGCTCATCAACGCGGAGATCATGTACCATCAACAATTCGTCTGGGCTTACAATGGCATGCGCACAAATTGCTAATTCACGGGGAGTTTCTGTAACGTCGAACCCGCGCTTAGATTTAAAAAATTGTTTGTTTTCGCTGATGAGTGAGATAACTGCAATCGGTGTATTGCAAATAAATGCGGCCATGCGCGTGATGTCATCGTAATCGCGCTCCGGCAATGTATCCATTACCGAATAACTGTACAAAGATTCTAGTCGCTGCTGCTCGTTGGCTGGTATCGGTACGTTTTTCATATGCTATTTCTTTACGGTAAAGTAAAATTTACTTCCCTCTCCTTCTGTTGATTCTACCCAAATTTTTCCACCCGCATTCTCGATAATTTTTTTCGACAATGCCAGTCCCATGCCGGTGCCCGGGTACTCGTCTTTACTGTGCAATCGCTGAAACAACACGAAGATGGTGGCAAAATATTCACTGCTGATACCAATGCCATTGTCTGCTACCGAAAACTGCCAGTAGCTGCCTGCGTCCTTCACGCCTACTTCAATGAATGGCGCATTACTTGCTTTGTGGTATTTTAAGGCGTTGCCCACCAGGTTTTGAAA
>DATJGC010000097.1:0-3514 GCA_035495345.1 Chitinophagaceae bacterium
GGCCAGCAGCAGCAGTTGGTCTTTTATGTAAACAAGCCCCGTAGTAGGTAATTGCATGGTCTCTTTTTTAATGAGGCGTACAACTGTATACGCTAACTTTGCAGGAACGATTGAAAGTATGCCATTCTGCAGAAATTTTACGTACTGGATAGACAAGCGCAACTGGAAATATTATTTCCTGATTGTGGCCCTGGAATCTGCAGCACACTGAGCCCCCTCAGCAATGCTTGCCTTTAAACAATTAATGAGTGTAAGCAGCGTTCAGCTCCGCAAACCTATTCAACGCTATTTTTTCACAGCCTCAAATTTTACCATGCCATATTATCACCGGGTAGGACAATTACCTCCCAAACGCCACACCCAGTTCAGAAAATCAGACGGCGGATTGTATGCAGAGCAATTGTTTTCTACAGAGGGTTTTTCTAACGATTATTCGCTCTTGTACCATCACCATGCGCCAACCGCCATCATACATACAGAAACGCCCTATAGTGTGGCGCCTGAAATTGCAGAGGAGAAAATGCTGCAACACCGCAGCTTTAATGGATTTTCCATTGCCCCTGCCAGTGATTACCTGCTCAGCCGGCAGGCGGTGCTGGTAAATGCAGATTGCCAGCTGGTGCTGGCAGCACCGCAGAACGGCACCACCGATTATTTCTATAAAAATGCAGATGCAGATGAACTGTTGTTTGTGCATGAGGGTAGCGGCCTGCTCATGACCATGTACGGCAACCTGCGTTTTGGCTATGGAGATTACCTGGTTATTCCGCGTGGCACCATTTACCAGGTGCAGTTCGACGGGCCGCAGAACCGGCTGCTGATTGTGGAGTCTTTTAGCCCGATACGCTTTCCAAAAAAATATTGCAGCAGGAATGGTCAATTGCAGGAGCATGCGCCATTTTGCGAGCGAGATCTGCGGGTGCCTGTGGATCTTACTACCATTGATGAGAAGGGTGATTTTATCATCCGCACAAAGAAACGCGGGGTAATGTATGGCATTCATTACGGCCATCATCCCTTTGATGTGGTGGGTTGGGATGGCTGCTGTTATCCATTTGCCTTCAGCATTCATGATTTTGAGCCCATCACCGGCAGGGTACACCAGCCACCGCCGGTACACCAGACCTTTGAGGGCAATAACTTTGTAGTATGTTCTTTTGTGCCCCGTTTATTTGATTACCACCCGCTGGCCGTGCCCGCACCCTATAACCATAGTAATATAGACAGTGATGAGATGATCTATTATGTGGATGGCGATTTCATGAGCCGCAAAAATGTAACCCGCGGAATGATCACCCTCCACCCCGGCGGTATACCACATGGTCCGCACCCCGGCGCCGTGTTAAAAAGCCTGGGGGCAAAGGAAACAAAGGAACTGGCCGTGATGGTGGATACTTTTCATCCCTTACAATTAACAAAGGCGGCCCTGGCCATTGAAAACCCGGCTTATACCATGAGCTGGGTGGAAGAATAGCGGTGCCTGCGTGCAAAGGCTTCTTTTCTTTGTTTTTATGTGCCGGCTTTCGTAAATTTCAGGAAACAAAAACATGCCGTATGATCAAATTTTCTGAACTGAAACCAGGTGATATTGTTTTAGCTGATTACGAAGACAAACAGTGGGAGGGGATAGTAAAGGAACTAAACCGGGAAGACAAGGAAGTGTGCGTGGAAACGGATGTGCAGCAATTCTGGTTTACCCCTGAACACCTGCACCCCATACCGGTAGATGAGAGCCAGCTGCAGAAGTTGCACTTTGAAAAACAGGAGGGCGACGAAAACGTAAAATTTATGAAGGGGGCATTCAGGATCCTGATTTCAAAAGATAAGGGTTTCAATGATTTTGAAATTTGGTACCGGGAGGATAGAAGGCATATAAAACAACCGTTGGCGGTGCATGAGTTGCAAAACCACTACTACCAGATGACCAAGGTAGAATTGAACGAAGACTAGGCGTTACAGCAGCCAGAAAAGAGCATTGCGGTGCTGCAGGCTGGTTTTTGGCTGAATCGCCCATAAATAATACAATAGAGGCCTGAGCGGCCATGGCAAAGGGGCAGTTTTCCACAAAAATGTGGAAAATTTCCCCATTTTTTTCTTTATTCCGGCAGGTTCTCCTATCTTTGCACACCCAAAAAATATGGCAAAACAGGCACTCATTAAACAGGATGGCGTTATAATTGAAGCACTAAGCAATGCTATGTTCAAGGTGAAGCTGGAGAATGGGCACGAGATACTGGCCACCATTTCTGGGAAGATGAGAATGAACTATATACGCATTCTTCCGGGTGATAAGGTAGGGGTGGAAATGAGCCCTTATGACCTGAGCCGGGGCAGGATCATATTCAGGTATAAGTAAGCTCTAGCGATTAGCTATTGACGAACAGAAAATAAAATAGAAAACTGCAGCAGCCGATGGCTGTTTGCCAAAAGCCAAAAAAATGAAAGTAAGGGCCTCCATTAAAAAACGCAGTGTTGATTGCAAGATCGTGCGCAGAAAAGGCAGATTGTATGTTATCAACAAAAAGAATCCCCGTTTTAAACAGCGCCAGGGATAAGCAAAACAATCTTCAATATTTATAATTAAACATTTGATATGGCTCGTATTGCCGGAGTTGATTTACCAAAGACCAAGCGCGGAGAAATAGGCTTAACCTATATTTTCGGAATTGGACTTTCTACTGCCAAGTATATATTAGGTAAAGCTAATATTGACGTAAACAAGAAAGTAAACCAGTGGAATGATGATGAACTGACAGCCATCAGAAATATCATCACCAATGAATTTAAAGTAGAAGGCCAGTTGCGTTCTGAAGTGCAGATGAGCATTAAGCGTTTGCTTGATATTGCCTGCTACCGTGGTTTAAGACACCGTAAAGGATTGCCCGTTCGCGGACAGCGCACCCGTACCAACAGCCGTACACGTAAGGGTAAACGCAAGACCGTTGCAGGTAAGAAAAAAGTAGCCAAGAAATAGTACATAGTACTGAGTATTTAGTACTGAGACCAAGGGGCTGCAAAAACAAGCTATTGGTCTATTTGCTAAATACTTTGTACTCCTATTTATAACATGCACCATTATTCCCTGTTGATTACAGATACCAGGTGCAGGAGGAGGGTTAACAGGGGGTTTGCCGGAAAACAACGGCAGGCTTAGTAAACAAAAAAGATTACCTACCAGTATTATGGCAAAAGCAACACAGCAGGCCTCCAACGTAAAGGCCTCTACCAAAAAAAGAATTGTAAAAGTAGATGCTTACGGAGATGCTCATATCTCTGCAAGTTTCAACAACCTGATTGTAAGTTTAACCAATAAGCAGGGCCAGATCATTTCATGGTCTTCTGCAGGTAAAATGGGTTTCAGGGGTTCTAAGAAGAACACACCGTATGCAGCACAGATGGCTTCTTCAGATGCCGCTAAAACTGCCATGGATGCAGGTCTGAAAAGAGTAGATGTTTATGTGAAAGGACCAGGCTCCGGTCGTGAAGGCGCCATCAGGGCATTGGCACAATCGGG
>DATJGC010000098.1:0-2959 GCA_035495345.1 Chitinophagaceae bacterium
AATCGCCTGCAACTCAACCGGCTGCGCTAATTTCCCCGTTTCTTACTATTGTGCAAATTGCTGCCTATCAAATCGTTAGATATTCTAATTGTTAATTTAACTTATACGGTACACCAAAATTATTTTTAATCCGTTTTTAAACCCGGCCAGCAGTTCCATGTCTTATAGACCTTATTAACTAAAAAACATCAACCTTATGTACGCTAAGAAAATCTCCCTTTTTGTTGCCGTTTCAGTGCTTGCTTCGTCTCTTTTATTTACTTCTTGTAAAAAAGACAGCGCCAAAGATTCTGATGTAGAATCTGCCGAAAGCAGTGCCCTTGCAGAAGCCAGTTTCAATGACGTTACAACTATTGCAGACCAGGCAGCATTGGGCGGAAGCGTAAACATGCGCTTGTCTGGAGACGCCAACCGAGAAGATGGTTCACTGGGCTCCAGCTGTGCCACCGTTTCTATTGATACCGTTAGCGTACCACATGTAATTGTAATTGACTTCGGCAGCAGCAATTGTGTTTGCAATGATGGCAGAACCCGTCGCGGTAAAATCAATCTTAGCTATACCGGTCGCTACAAAGATGCAGGCACCGTTATTACCATTTCCTTTACCAACTATTTTGTAAACGATAACCAGCTTACCGGTACAAAGAAAATAACCAACCAGGGTGCTAATGCAGCCGGCAACCTGGTGTATAAAATTGAAGTAAACGGCCAGGTGATAAAAGCCAACAACGGTGGTACCATCAGCTGGGTATCTACCCGCCAGCGTGAGTGGACAGCCGGCGCCAATACACCGCTTATACTAAGCGATGATGCCTATTCTATCACCGGCAGCGCCACCGGCACTGTAGCCTCCGGCAAATCATACAGCATTGTAATCAAAAGCCCGCTGGTGCGCAAAATGAGCTGCCACTTTTTTGAAAGCGGTGTGGTAGAGGTAACGCCTGAAGGCAAGCCCACCCGCACATTGGATTATGGCAACACAGGTTGCGATGCCAACGCCACTGTAAGCATTCTTGGTTATACCTTCCCCATTATTTTGCGTTAAACAATCTTACCTCTTATACCCGGCGCCATTGCTTGCAATGGCGCTTTTTTTATGCGCATATTAATGGCGGCGAAGCAGCAAACAACGTATCTTCCGCTTTCCAACTACGCCAGCTTTACTGACTATAAATTTCACCAACATCTTGCGAAACATTGCCTGTCTGTCCCTGCTTTTACTGCTGTGCTTAACGGTAGCAGCGCAAAAAAAGAACGAAGCATTTGAATTGCATATCCGCCAGGCCAGCGCCGCTGTTACCATTGATGGTTTGCCCGATGATGCCGCCTGGCAGGAAGCGGACTCTACCAGCCAGTTTTATATGGTACTGCCCATGGATACCAGCCTTGCAAATGTGCGCACCGTGGTAAAGATGAGCTACGATAAACATCATCTTTACTTGCTGGCCATCTGCTACAATGAGCGCCCCGGCCCCTATATGGTGGAATCTTTGCGCCGCGATTTTTCTTTTGTGAAGAACGATAATTTTCTTTTGTTCATGGATCCGTTTGATGATAAAACAAATGGCTTTTCATTTGGTGCCAATGCCGCCGGTGCCCAGTGGGATGGCACTATGTACGATGGGGGCAAGGTGGATCTGAGCTGGGATAATAAATGGTCTTCGGCCGTAAAAAATTTTGCAGACAAATGGGTGTTTGAAGCCGCTATTCCTTTCAAAAGCATCCGTTATAAAAAAGGTATCGATCGCTGGGGCATCAACTTTAGCAGGAATGATCTGAAGTCAACGGAGAAATCAAGCTGGGCACCTGTGCCGCGGCAGTTTCCCACGGCTTCGCTGGCTTATACTGGTAACCTGGTGTGGGACAGGCCGCCACCCGCCACCGATATGAATGTATCATTGATACCCTACCTGTTAACTGGCGTAGCCAAAGACTATGAAAACAAACAACGTTCTGTTTTTCAAAAACAGGCGGGTGCTGATGCAAAGATTGCCATCAGTTCTTCGCTCAACCTCGATCTCACCGTGAATCCTGATTTCTCACAGGTAGATGTAGACAAACAGGTCACCAACCTTAACCGGTACGAATTATTCTTTCCTGAAAAGCGGCAGTTTTTCCTGGAGAATGGCGACCAGTTTTCCAATTTTGGCTATGCTTCCATCCGCCCTTTTTTCTCACGCCGCATTGGTTTAAATGCGCGGATAGATGCGGGTGCAAGATTAAGTGGCAAGCTGGATAAGAACTGGCGTATAGGTGTAATGGACATTGAAACGCGCAGCAACAATGCGATATCTCTGCCTGCCCAAAATTTTTCTGTACTGGCCTTGCAACGGAAGGTATTTGCACGGTCTAATATCGGCATACTGTTCATCAATAAAGAATCTGTGGGCTACCGGCCAGATACCAGTGGCGGCAAACCGGTGTATTCAAGGTACAATCGTAATGCAGGTATAGAATACAACCTGGCCTCTGCCAATAACCTGTGGACGGGCAAGCTGATGCTGGTAAAATCATTTGCCCCCACCGGGCATGGTAGTGATCTTGTACAGGCGGGGCACCTTCAATATGCCAGCCGGCGCTGGACCATTCTCGGCCAATATGAATACGTGGGCAGTAATTATGCTGCGGAAGTTGGGTATGTGCCCAGGCGTGGCTATATCAAATTAAATCCGCAGCTGGCGTATAATTTCTTTCCGAAGACCGGCGCTATTTTAAGTCATGGCCCGCAACTGGCAGGTAATTATTTTTATACTACTGGTTTCCACGCTACGGACAATGAAACGGTTTTGTCTTATCTTTTTACGATGCGCAGCAGAAGCACTTTCACGGCTTCTCTCATCAATGATTTTGTACAACTGCTATTGCCGTTTGACCCTACCAACAGCGGCAAAGATTCTTTAAAAGTGGGCAGCAGGCATAATTGGAATACAGCGGGGATAGACATTGTATCGCGCCCGCA
>DATJGC010000099.1:0-8575 GCA_035495345.1 Chitinophagaceae bacterium
ATCTTTTTAATGGTATTGAATACCTGCGCAGCAGTCATGGGGTGCAGGGCACGCCGTTTTTTCTGGCGGATAGCTTTTTCACCGGTAATGTTTACTACGATGGGCATCTCTATGAACGTATTCCGCTTCATTATGATTTGGTTACGGACGATGTGATTACCCAAAACTACGCGCAGAACAATGAATTGAAACTGGTGCCTGAAAAGCTGCAATACTTTTCATTGCAGGATCATTTTTTTGTGCGCATAACCACAGATTCAACACTCCCAGATTTTATAAAGACAGGATTTTACGAGCAGCTTTATGATGGTAAGATGACGGTACTGGCCCACCATGAAAAATTAGCGCGGCAATTTGGCGCCGCCGCAGACAACACACTGAGGTATACTGAATACAATTCTTATTATGTATTGTTGAAAGGGGTATTCTACCGCGCCGATAATAAGTCAGATTTTCTTTCGCTGGCTGGCGCGCAGAAAGATGCGTTGAAGAAATATATGAAGGCGAATAAACTTCAATTTAAAAAGAACAAAGAGGCTGATATGGTAAAAACAGCGGCCTATTTTTCTCAATTAACCAATTAATATGCGCCACTGCTTTTGCCGGTTAACTGTCTTTACCGTGTTGCTGTTTTTTACGTTGGCTGCCAGCGCACAGGATACAGCACGGTTTACGGTAACCCTTAACGGAAAATCCTTCCAGGCACTGGTGCGTGTGGTTGAACAATCTTCTGCCTATCATTTTTATTATGACCCTGCAGAGACAGACAGTCTTACGGTGGCGGTGGCAGCTAACCGTGCCAGCCTCTCGCAGTTGCTTGACCAGGTGTTTGACAAAACTGTTTTTCACTACGCCATTGATGGTAATAACCGCGTGTTCATCACAAAAAAATTCTTTGTAAATACCAGCCTGCCGGCAGGTTTTTTTAACCCGCAGAAAAACGTTGCTGCTACACCGGTAGCAGATGAACCGCCGGTGGTCAATCGTGCAAAAGAAAAGCTGAAGGCCGTGGCGGAAAATAAAGTGTTTGATATTGGTACGCGCGGCGGACGAGATAGCAAGGCTTCTGCTACCCTTGCCGGGTATGTTAAGGATGCCAAATCTGGCGATGCCATTATTGGCGCTTCGGTATACCTTGATACGCCTGCCATTGGCGTAAATACAGACCAGTTTGGTTATTATTCACTAACACTTAGCAAGGGGCCGCATGTGCTTACCATCAGCAGTGTTGGAATGAAGGATGCGCGGCGCCAGGTGATGGTATACTCAGACGGTAAGCTTGATATAGAACTGCAGGAATTTATAGGGACGCTTAAGACGGTGATTGTATCAGCAGAAAAACGTTCCAATACAAGAAGCCTGCAGATGGGTGTAAGCAAGCTGAATATAAAACTCATTAAACAGGTGCCGGTGGTGTTTGGCGAAGCGGATATTTTAAAAGTAGTGTTATCACTGCCGGGCGTTACCTCTACCGGTGAAGCAAGCAATGGATTCAATGTGCGCGGAGGCTCTACAGACCAAAATCTTTTATTGTTCAATGATGCTACTATTTACAATCCAAGCCATCTTTTTGGCTTCTTCTCAGCTTTTAATCCTGACGTGGTAAAGGGAATAGAATTGTATAAAAGCGCCATACCTGAAAAATACGGTGGCAGGCTTTCCTCCGTACTGGATGTTTCCTTACAAGATGGTAATAAAAAAGAATGGACCGGCACCGCGGGCATTGGTCCGTTAACCGGCAAATTCTCTATACAGGGGCCGATAAAGAAAGAAAAAACCACACTGATTGCCGGACTGCGTACTACCTATTCTAACTGGTTGCTGAATACCGTGCCTTCAGACGCGTACAAGAACAGTCGCGCCAACTTTAACGATGCAAACCTGCGTATTACGCATACCATCAATGAGAAGAATACGCTGTACTTAACGGGATATATGAGCAATGATAAGTTTAATCTTAACAATGATACTACTTATAAATACGGCAATACCAACGCTAACCTTAAATGGAAACACAATTTCAACAACAAATCATACGCGGTGTTTACAGCGGGTATTGATCATTATAAATACAATATCAGCAGCAGCGGTAACAAGGTAAATGCGTTTAAACTGGGCTTTGATATAAAGCAGGATTATTTCAGGGCAGATTTTAATTATGCGCCCAATTACCGCCATGCTATCAGCTACGGCTTTAATACCATCTTTTATAAACTGCACCCCGGTTCTTATACACCGCAGGGTGCTGAATCACTGGTGGCACCGAATGTATTGCCCGCAGAACAAGCCCTTGAAAGTGCGCTCTACCTGGGTGATCAGTATTCTATTACACCCAGCTTTAGTGTGAGTGCAGGCCTCCGGTATGTAATGTTTAACTATTTTGGACCTGGTACGGTGAACAATTATGCAGAGGGTTTACCGCGAGATACGGGTACCATTGTAAGCACCCGCAGTTATGCTGCCGGCAAGATTATTAAAACCTACCAGGCGCCGGAGATCAGGATTGCCTTTCGCTATGCTATTTCAGACAGTACTTCTTTAAAACTTAGTTTCAACACACTACAACAATATATCCATTCACTGTCCAATACGGTAAATGTATCACCCACTGATATCTGGAAACTGAGTGATCCGCACATCAAACCGCAGCAGGGGCAGCAGGTGTCATTGGGATTGTACCGCAATTTTAAATCAAATACCATTGAAACATCCCTGGAGGTATACTACAAACGCACCAATCATTTTCTTGATTATAAGAGCGGCGCCAGGTTATTGCTGAACAGTCATATTGAAACGGATGTTATCAGCACCCGGGGCAAGGCCTATGGTGTGGAGCTGCTGATAAAGAAAAACAGCGGTAAAATAAATGGCTGGCTCAGTTATGCTTTCTCCAGAACTTTTTTACAGGTGAATGATCCGCTGGCCGGGCAAACCATCAATAAGGGCAATTATTACCCTGCCAGTTTTGATAAACCGCACAATGTAAACTTCATTGGTAACTACCGCATCTCTCACAGGTATAGTATCTCACTGAATGGCATTTATAGTACGGGCCGCCCCATTACGTTGCCCATTGGCACTTTTACGCTGGGCGGGTCTAATTCACTGTTGTACTCAGACAGGAACCAATACCGTGTGCCGGATTATTTCAGGGCCGATTTTTCTGTGAACATAGACGGCAACCACAGAATAAAACAGCGTTTCCATAACTCATGGTCGTTTGGCGTCTACAACCTCACCGCCAGGCAAAATGCGTATTCAGTATATTTTGTGCAGGAGAACGGACAAATAAAAGGTTACCAGTTATCCATTTTTGGTACTGCCATACCATTTGTAACCTACAATATTAAATTCTAGTCATGCAAAGGCCAGCTCAAAAATATTATTGCCTGCTGCTGCTATGGCTATTGCTTGTTTTTACACAATGCAGAAAACCTTATGTACCCGCCGTATTTATTAAGGGCGATAATTACCTGGTGGTAGATGGCTTTATCAATACCAGCCCCGGCGGCAGCAGCACCGTGCTTTTGTCAAGAACCAAAAATCTTACTGACACGGTGTTGAGTATTCCTGAAAACAATGCCGCCGTAAGCATACAAGCAGCCGGCGGTGCCAGCTTTGCCCTGACTGCTTCGGGTACAGATGGGCGTTATACCAGCGGTCCGTTGAGCTTAACAACCGCAACGCAATATAAAATAGTGATTAACACGGCAGACAAGCAACAGTATGCATCTGACCTTGTCACTGCCCGGGTTACACCTGCCATCGACAGTATTACCTGGCAACAGAACAGCAAGGGAGTGCAGGTTTTTGCCAACACGCATGATGCTGGCAACAATACGCGTTATTACCGCTGGCAATATATTGAAACCTGGGAGTATCATTCTCAATTGGAAACCATCTGGGGCGTTAACAATGGCGTAGCCTATGTGAGAACCCCTGAACAGCAGGTGCATACCTGTTATGTATCCACGCCTTCTTCAAGGATTCTGCTGGGTAGTACGGCGGCGCTGGCACGGGACGTAGTGAGCAATGCGGTGCTGGCCACACTGCCGCCCAATGATTCTACCTTACAGTACCGCGCCAGCTTTCTGGTGCAGCAATATGCTTTAACACCCCAGGCCTATTTCTACTGGCAGATCATCCAAAAAAATGCAGAACAGTTAGGCAGTTTGTTTGATCTGCAGCCCTCACAGCTGGAAGGCAATATTCATTGCTTAACCAACCCGGCAGAACCTGTGGTGGGCT
This sequence comes from Chitinophagaceae bacterium, assembly GCA_035495345.1. Lineage (GTDB taxonomy): Bacteria > Bacteroidota > Bacteroidia > Chitinophagales > Chitinophagaceae > JACMLD01. The sequence continues at coordinate 4,249 of DATJGC010000099.1, forward strand.
TTATGTCCGCTACCACGGTACAGGAGAAAAGGATCTTCATCAACAACAGTGATTTGCAAAACTGGCAGCCAGGCCCTGGTAGTTATGATTGCAGTGTAACAGATATAGCACCCAACCCGGTGAATTTTCTGATAATCAATTTTCCGGATGATAGTTATGCGCCCTGGTACTATGTAAGTAATGGTCCGTTGAAGATGGCAAAAAAGGCTTGTCTTGATTGCACCCTTAGCGGCGGCGTAAATATAAAACCCTTGTATTGGTAGCTGGTATACCATCTGGCCCAAACAAGTTCTATAATTTTTGAACGATGCATAGACGGGCACTAACATATTGTTTGATTGCATTGCTGATGGCACTGGTAGCCACCTGTAAGAAGCCGTATGAGCCCACCGTGCTGATAAAGGGCGATAATTACCTGGTGGTAGACGGCTTTATTAATACTGGTACCAACGGTATCACCACACTTATTTTATCACGCACAAAGAACCTGACGGATACGGTGGTGAGTATTCCAGAGCGCAATGCCAATGTACGTATTGTAAGTGCCGCTGGTAGCACGTATAGCTTGCAGGAGCAAGCTGAAGGCGTTTACAATAGCGGTCCCTTGCAACTGAACGGCAACACGCAATATGGTATACAGATTACTACCTCCAACGGTAAACAATATGCCTCAGACCTGGTGGTGGCTAAGCCATCTCCTCCCATTGACAGTGTAAACTGGGTACAGGACACAGCGGGTGTACATGTATTTGTAAATACGCACGACGCGCAGAACAACACCAAATACTATCGCTGGCAATATGTGCAAACCTGGGAGTACCATGCACAGCTGGAAACAGCCTGGGGCCTAAAAGACAATGTCATTTATCCACGCCCGCTTAACGACCAGGTCTGGATTTGTTACCGCACTACCAATTCTACCCGTGTATTGCTGGGTAGTTCTGCAGCGCTTAGCCAGGATGTTATCAGCCGCATGCCCCTGTTTACTGTACCTGCCAATGATTCCACGCTTGCGCAAAGAATGAGTATACTGGTAAAGCAATATGCCCTTACACCGGCTGCCCATGCCTATTGGCAGATCATTCAAAAAAATTCTGAGCAGCTGGGTACCCTGTTCGACCTGCAGCCCTCTCAGCTGGAAGGCAACCTGCATTGTGTAAGCAACCCGGGAGAGCCGGTAGTGGGTTTTATTACTGCCGGCACCGAAAGCGAAAAAAGAATTTTTATCAGTGTATTTGATCTGCAGGACTGGCGTTCTCCGCGCGGCTCTTACAATTGCCTGGTATTAACGATATCACAGGATCCCAATGATTTTTCCAGATGGACTTACCCGGATACAACGTACGTTCCATGGTACTTTGCCACCGGTTCAATTATAATAGCAAAGAAGGTTTGTATAGACTGTCGTGAAAGCGGCGGTACCACCGTAAAACCTTCTTTCTGGTAATGGATAAACAACTCGGAATGAAAAGCAACAGCTTAGTTATAGTAAGGGTCTTTTGTTCACTGGCCGTATTGGCAGTTGGAACTGCTGGACTGGCCCAGGAAAGCGGCCAGGATATACAGGCAAAATTTAGCAGTTACCAGGAAAAAAACCTCCAGGAAAAGATATTTGTGCACACAGATAAATCTTTTTACCTGGCTGGAGAAGTCATCTGGTTTAAACTCTATACGGTAGACGCCTCTTTTCACCGGCCTATAGACCTTAGTAAGGTAGCTTATGTAGAATTGCTGTCTGCAGAACAAAAACCCGTGCTGCAGGCCAGCATTGGTTTGGAGCAGGGTAGTGGCAACGGTTCCTTTATTATACCTTCCTCCATTGCTTCGGGTAATTACACGCTGCGTGCTTACAGCAGCCGCATGAAAAATTTTCCGCCAGAATTTTATTTTGAACAAACCATCAGCATTGTCAATACCTTAAAAGCCGCCCTTGCAGCAACGGCGCCAGCCACTCCTGTTTACCAGCAACATTTCTTTCCGGAAGCCGGCAATATGGTGAATGGATTACCCTCTGTGCTTGCCTGCAACATCACAGACCAGTATGGAAGGCCAGCTGCTGCCAACGGGTACATACTGGCAGGGGCAGATACCATTTGCCCGCTTACCATTGCTGCCAATGGTATGGGCAGGTGCCAGCTGGTGCCAACAAAAGGAAAAACTTACCGGGCCATCATGCATATCAATGATACCAGCATTATTACACCGTTGCCCGCGGCGCTGGACGAAGGCTATGCAATGAAGGTAGAGGAAGGTACAGACGGCAAAACAATACAGGTAAGCGTTACCGCAAGCAATGCTTACAACAACGCCGATGTCTATTTATTTATACACAGCAGGCAGGTGGTAAAAGACCTGCAAACGGCCCATCTTCAAAACGGTAGCGCCCGTTTTACCATCAGCAAAGAAAAACTGGCGGATGGTATTGCACAAATTACGCTCTTCAATGCGGGCAGGCAACCCGTTGCGGAAAGACTTTATTTTAAGAGGCCATTAAACCGCCTGCGCATTGCCGCACAAACAGATAAAACCGTTTACCAGCCAAGAAGTACAGTAGCATTGCAACTAGAGGTTAAGGGCCCGGAGAAGCCTGCGCCCGCTGATATGTCGGTTTCGGTATTTATGATTGACTCCTTACAACCCGCGCGTTATGAAGATATACAGGCCTGGTTGCTACTGCATTCAGACCTGCCTGGCAGGCTGGATGATGCCGCTGCCCTGCTGGCAGACAGCAGTGTTGCGGGCAGCCTGGCGCTGGATAACCTGATGCTTACAAGAGGATGGCGAAGGTTTGCATGGAACGATGTACTTGGCAACAAGGCGCCGCTTTTTCAATTTATCACGGAAACGGAAGGGCCGGTGATCAATGGTAGGCTTACAGATAAAAAAACAGGTCTTCCGAAAGGCAATGTGCTTACAACGCTGACCGTGCCGGGTGAGAACTTTGAATTTCGGAGTGCACTTAGCAAAGAAGACGGCAGCATTCGCTTCAACGTAAATAATTTTTACAGCGGCAATGATATTATTGTACAGACCATCAACGCGGCAGACAGCGGCGTGAGTATACGCGTTACCAGTCCCTTCTCCACGCAGTTTTCAAGTTTTACCGCCGCCCCGCTGCAGCTCTGGGATGCTTTGAAAGACCAGCTTTTGTTCAGGAGTATCAATGCACAGGCAGACAATGCTTATTTGATTGATAAGAAAAGACAGGCCTTTGTTGCACCTGCCCTGGATACCAATGTTTTTTATGGCAAAGCTGAAAAGCAATATAACCTGGACGACTATACGCGTTTTATTACCATGGACGAGGTAATGAAAGAGTTTATTGTGGATGTGCGTGTAAGAAAACCGGCAGACAGGTACCAGTTTCGGGTGGTGAATGCGGCTTTTAAAAGCTTGTTTGAGCAGGACCCGTTGGTGCTAATAGATGGCCTGCCGGTGACCAACCCTGATAAGATAATGGCCTTTGATCCGCTTAAGATAAAAAGAATTGATGTGGCTACGCACAAACATTATCTGGGCCCGCTGGTGAGCGAAGGCATTATCAGCTACAAAACTTATGACGGAGACCTGGCCGGGTATGAGCTGGATCCGCACGCCGTGGTGCTGGAATATGAAGGCTTACAGCGCCAGCGAGAATTTTATGCGCCGGTGTATGAGCACGATGATCAACGCGCATCACGTGTGCCTGATTTGCGGAATGTGCTCTACTGGCAACCGGCCGTTACCCTAAATGCAGATGGCAAACAGCAACTCAATTTTTACAGCTCAGACCTTGCCGCACGCTTCGCTATTGTAGTGCAGGGTATTAATGCGGATGGGTTGGCAGGTAGTACCGTACAATTCTTTACGGTGCAATAGCTGGCTACACGGTCTAACGTTTACCAATACACGCAGCACCGGCCAAAAAATAACGGCGCCATTGCTTCAAACAAAGGGCGCCGTAACAATATTGCAACAGTTATTATTTCAGGGTAAAGGCTACATACCAGCCACCTGGTTTTTTGCCACGGGCACCGCCGGCAGCAATTACCAGGTATTGCTTTCCATTTACTTCATAGGTGGCAGGGGTGGCAAAACCGCCTGCTGGCAATTGATATTCCCATAATTGCTTACCGGTTTTTTTATCGAAGGCGCGGATGCGTTCATCTCGTGTGCCGGCAATGAATACAAGTCCGCCCGCTGTAACCACCGGTCCTCCATAACTTTCTGTGCCGGTAATGGGTACACCTTTGGCGGTAAGCTCCGGAAATTCTCCCAGGGGTACCGTCCATAGATAATCGCCTGTATTAAGGTCAATGGCATTGAGGGTGCCCCAGGGTGGTTTTAG
>DATJGC010000100.1:0-7405 GCA_035495345.1 Chitinophagaceae bacterium
GGCACCGCATGCATATTGGCACCATTGTAAGTGATGCCATGCTGAAAGTGAAGTTTATGAGCGGCGGCTATATTGGCGTTATTGAAGAATATTTTATCTCGAGGCTTGACCCCGGCACCGTTTTTACCCTGGCAGGAAGAAACCTGGAACTGGTGATGATCAAAGACATGACGGTGATTGTAAAAAAATCCAATGCCACTAAATCTATTGTGCCCAGTTGGAATGGCGGAAGAATGCCCCTGAGTGCCAACCTTGGTAGAAAGCTCCGCGAAAAATTTAATGAAGCTTTTGAAAAAACCAGGAGCCTGCAACAGAAGGGAAAACACAGAGACCCTGAATTGATTGCGCTGCAGCCGTTATTTGATCTGCAGGAGAAACTATCACATGTTCCGCGCGCCAATGAATTGCTGGTAGAACATATTGAAACCAAAGATGGTTACCACCTTTTTGTATATCCTTTTGAGGGCCGCCTGGTACATGAAGCCATGGCAGCAATCCTGGCTTACCGCATCAGCAAGATAACGCCCATCACTTTTTCCTTTGCCATGAACGACTACGGCTTTGAACTGCTCAGCGATCAACCAATACCCGTAGACGATACCAACGTGTATGAATTGTTTACGCCGGAAAACCTGCTGGCCGATATTCAAAGAAGCGTAAATGCCACTGAAATGGCCAAGAGAAAATTCAGGGACATTGCAGTGATTGGCGGTCTTATTTTCCAGGGCATGCCCGGAGAAAAAGTAAAGGCCAGGCACCTGCAGTCTTCTGCCTCCCTGCTGTTTAAAGTATTTCTGGAGTACGATCCGGATAATATACTTTTAAAGCAAGCCTATCGCGAGGTACTGGACCAGCAAATGGAAGAAGTGCGTTTACGCAATATGCTTGAGCGCATACAGCAATCAAATATTGTGATAACTTTCCCCGCACGGCTAACACCGTTCTGCTTCCCCATAAAAGTAGACAGCATGCGTGAAGACCTTTCTTCAGAAAAGCTGGAAGACCGCGTAAAGCGCATGCAAAAACAACTGGAAAAATAAAAAGCAGACCCCTAAGGATCTGCTTTGCTGTTCGGCGTATAGCCGATAATGATTACGTTGACCTTTATTTATTGATTAGGTATTTGCGCTGCGTGGTGTACAAAATGATGAACAGCAGTGTAAAGCCAATCATGATGATACCGCCAATGCCGGAAAGTGCAGCCATGCCTATAAAAATCAGCGAACCGATGACAGGCAGAATTTCACCAATCACATACAGCAGGTACCCTTGTGCTTTCAGCTTGCGCATTTGCATGGCACCTACCAGGCAGAGTACCAGGCCTACCAAACCGATAAGCGTAAGCGGTACACGGCTTTCATAGCTTTTGCGCGCTACTTCAAGCGCTTCGGGCGAAAACATTTTTTTGGCAAAATCAGGCATCTTGTCAAAATCAGGGCTGTTAAGCGTTGCCTCCATTTTGTCGAGGCCCGATTTAGCATTGAAGAAGTTATAGATCGTAAACAGGAAACCAATACCGCAGCCTATCAGCGTAAGAATGGTTAGGGTGTTTAGTCCGCTGGGTAGCTTGGTAGGCTCAACAGGGGGTGTAAAGCTGCCGGGTTGTTGTAAATCTGCCATAGGTAATGATTTTTTTGGTTGATGTTAATTTATCTCTAAAATTAGTCAAGCTGGTGGAATAAAAAAATAAGGTTAGCGGTAGTCTTGCCATAGTTTTGCAGTCCTCGTTTATGGGTGCACCTTTTCATTATATGTTACAGGAACAGCATTGCTGGCTGTCTGCAGAGCGCATGGTATACTGGGAGGAAGAAAAGGCATTGATTGTGTCAGACCTTCACTTTGGCAAAACCGGGCATTTTCGCAAAGAGGGCATCGCCGTGCCGCAATCTGTATACAAAGAAGACCTGCAGCGGCTGGTAAGCCAGTTACAGTTTTTTCAGCCCCAACAACTTATTGTGGTAGGCGATATGTTCCACAGCAGGGCCAACAAAGAATTAGACTGGTTTAAAAGATGGCGCGATGATTTTCCGGATCTCCGCATTGAACTTATCATGGGTAACCATGATATTCTGCAAAAGAAATGGTATGAAGAAGCCGGGGTTAGCATGCATTACCAGCAGCACCAAATCAACGGCTTTTCCTTTCTGCATGATATTAATGCAGCCGGGCGTTTGCAGGTAAATAATTTTGCCTTTTCAGGGCATATTCACCCGGGCATACGCGTAAACGGCGGCGGCAGGCAATCACTGCAGTTTCCCTGTTTTTATTTCACCAGCGGCTTTTGCGTGCTGCCCGCGTTCAGTCGCTTTACGGGGTTGGCCATTGTGCGCCCCAAGGCAGAAGACCAGGTATTTGCCATTGTCAATCATTCAATCATTCCATTGTAATGCTGCGTATCGCCTGGCACCCTATTTACGCGCATCCCCTGCCCGAAGGGCATCGTTTCCCGATGCTGAAGTATGAACTGATACCAGAACAATTATTGTACGAAGGAAGCATCCGCCAGGAAAATCTTTTTGCGCCTGCACCCTGCAAGGATGAGATCATCCTGCTTACACATACCGCAGATTACCTGCAGAAATTAAAAGACCAGACCCTCTCTGCAAAGGAGCAAAGACATATCGGCTTTCCGCAGTCACCAGAACTAACACAACGTGAACTCATCATTACACAGGGCACCATTGATGCCTGCAGTTACGCCATGCAAGTGGGTATTGCCATGAATGTGGCGGGTGGCACCCATCATGCCTTTGCAGACCGCGGTGAAGGCTTCTGCTTACTCAATGATTTTGCGGTGGCGGCCAACTATCTTCTGCAGCAAAAGCTGGCGAAGCAAATTTTGATCATCGACCTGGATGTGCACCAGGGCAATGGCACTGCAAAGATCTTTGAGCATGAACCACGCGTATTTACTTTTAGCATGCACGGAGATCATAACTATCCTTTTCACAAAGAAAAATCAGACCTGGATATACCCCTGGCAGATGGTACAGGCGATGAAGTTTACCTGCAACTACTACAATCCAGCCTGCAAACAATACTCGCAGATTTTCATCCGGACTTTGTGTTTTATTTGTCTGGCACAGATATCCTTGCTACTGATAAGTTTGGAAAACTGGCCGTCAGCATGAAAGGCTGCCAGCAAAGAGATGAAATGGTTTTCTCGCTGCTCAAAGAGAAAAATCTGCCCTGCGTGGTAGCCATGGGCGGTGGTTATTCTGCAGATATTAAAGTTATTGTGGAAGCGCATTGCAATACTTTCCGGACGGCGCTGCAGGTGTACGGGTTATAATGATCTTTTCACCCGCGTGCGGAGGTCGTTATAATTAAGGAAGTAGATAAAGCGCAGCGTAATTTCATTGCCATGTGGCTGCGAAAAAATATTCAGCAGGTTCTTGCCATACACGCGGTTCTCTGAGCCAGCCAGTGCGTTCAGGTAATCGCTTCCCAGCCAGTTTTTATAACCGAGGATGATCCTGCTGCCCAGGCTAAAATCCCAGGTATAAAATACATCCAGGTTAAAAATATTGTAGTTGGCATTATAATCACCCGCCTTTAGATCAGTGCGCTCCAACCAGAACCCTTCTTTGTCTACCCGGTAAAGATTGGTGTTCTCCAGTTTATTCCAGTAATGGCGCGCGCGAAAGGTGAGGTTCATCCTTGAAGTAAAATTGTAAGTGCCACTAAGGATAGACGTTACATCTGTAAACTTGCGGCGTGCCAGTACGGGTTCATCAGCATTATCAAATATAAAAGAACGGCCATTGTTGGCCAGTCCCCATTGCCCGTTATCATGCCGGCGGCGTACGGATGCTTCAAGTGTAAGCTTGTCTCCAAAGCGATAGCGGGCACCAATGGTAATTGCATTGTAAGGGTCATTGGGCAAGGGGCCTTCAGCAAAACCAATATTCCAGTTTACAAATAACTTTTTACGGCTATCGCTGCTGCCACTCGCAAAAATGGAATAGTAGGGAGAGCGTTTCAGCATTCTACCAGTGGTTTGCAACTCAAAATAATCGTTGTACCAAAAAGGTTGAATGGGTACACTTACCGTAAGATCCCAAAAATTATTGAACACCCAGAATGCCGATGGTTTAAATTCTGTGGCCTGGTAACCGAATGGTTTATACAAATAAGATTGCAGCGCAGAAAATGCATACCGCTGGTTTAAGAAGCGACTGGTTGCCTGGAAAATATTGTAGCTTACTTCACCGGTATTGACCAGCTGGTTGGCCACGGGCAGGTAACCAAGATCATTGGGGTCATAGAGATCAGACTGCGTGCTGTTGTTTACAAACCATTGCCAGCGGCCGCTCACCTTGCCAAACTGCGTCTCGTTACTGAATCCATGGTAACCGCCATTGCCAAAGATTTTGCTGTAGCGCGGTTTCACACTTAATCCGTATTCATTCTGCTTATCAAACAATACCACATCCAGCGCGGTAACATTGGCATCATTGGCACGGCCGTTCCTTAATACATTTGTATTGGTGAGCGTAATAGAAGAACGGTTTTTTAACGCCTGGTCAAGCACAATGATATTGTAATTGGCCAGTGGCTCAGTGGTTACGGTAGAATCTTTGCCGGTGGCGCTATTGTACAGGCGTGCGGATACGCGCTCCGTAACAGAATTAAAAATACCGATACCCAGATTGTGTTTATTACGACCAGAGAATTTAATGGCATTGTACAACCTTGTTACACCCGGGTTTTTAAGCACGGTATAGTTGCTGTTATTGTCTGCTAAGTTTTTTACGTTGTAGAAGCCCCCGGGTGTTTGCCCGATGCGCCGGCTGTAAAAAATGCCTGCCTTGTTAAACAGCTCTGTGCCTTCGGTAAAGAAGGGACGGTTCTCTTTGAATAGAATTTCGAAGGGACTGATATTATTAACAACGTTATCAGAAATTACCTGGCCAAAATCTGGTATCAGTGTGGCATCCAGGGTAAAGCTTTCATTGAGACCGTATTTTACATCCAGGCCACCGCTCTTTAGCACTTCATTTACGTAGCCGGCTTTTTGTTGCGGATCACTCCGGTAACCGCCGCTGATATAGGGCGAGAGGCTGAGGCGCAACGGTGGCGCAAGGTTTTCAAGTCCGGTTAAAAAACCAAACTGGTTTACGAAACCATTGTTATTGGGGTTTACTTCATTCCAGAAAGCAGCTTCATTGTTGCGGCGACTGAACCGTAAAAAATTGATGCCCCAGTCCTGAATATTCTTTTTTGAAAAGCGAAGGGAGAAGTAAGGAATCTTCATTTCTATCGTCCAGCCATCTTTTTGCATTTCAATCTTACTATCCCAAACGGCATCCCAGCTAAGATCTCCGTACACGCCAAAATCTGGTTTGGCGGAAGATGAAAGCCGCGCATCTGTTTGCACATTGCGGGTGGTGACCAGGAACTGGTAGGCGTTCTGGTGGTCGTTATAGGTATCAATAAAAACGGAGAAATAGTCTACATTGGCCCTGTTCTGGTTATCGCGCGTGGTAAATTGCTTTTTGATGAGGGCGGGGTCTTCGTAAAGGTAGGCGCCAATATAAACGGCTGCATCATCATACAATACTTTTACGGAGGTTTTTACCTGAGATGGCTTGCCAAAAACGGGTGAGTTGGTGATAAAATCCACGGCCTCCGGAACATTTTTCCAGGCGCTGTCTGTAAGCGAGCCGTCTATACGCGGAGCGGAGGCTGTCTTTATGGCCAGCAAGCTTTTATGCTGTGCAGCCGCAGTCAGGTTGATTCCAAAAATCAGCAGTCCCAGGCAGGTTAGTATTCGCATGATGGTTACCTACCAAAAATAACCTAAAAAAAGTAGCCTATTGCATCCTAGGGGAATAAATAAAAGGTCTAATGGTTAATACTTATTTTGACACTGCTTTAATTACCAATTAGTTAGTAAAGGGCTCAGCTTACCGGAATGTGGACATCTTATCAAGCGGAAACCGTATAAACGGCTGGTATACATTGTGTTATATTTCTACTTTACCAGCCTGGTTAATCAAAAATCACTCCTTCAAACAGCCTCATTAGCGTGGCAAAAGCATCGCCCAAACCAATTTACCGGCCACTACTTTACGCAAACTAGCTATTAATTCATGCGCTTTTTCAGGGTACTTACCTGGTCTTGGAGGTTGGTGACGAGGTTGGCCAGTTGATTTACATCCCAACGGTTCTGCTGGCTGGCTTTTGTAATGACCATTTGCGCCTGCCATAGTTCCAGCACATCATCTGCCTCTACATGATAAGGTTGATAAGAGGGATTATCGCTCACCAGTGTAAGCTTGCTTTTTGAACGCCCATTCTTTACAATGCGTTTATATACGATGCCTTCCTGGCGCGAGATAACAATATAAGTGTTGCTGCTTTTTACATGTTCGAGGCTTTCTACTTTTTCACCCACAATTACTGAACCACTGGGTGTGGGCAACATAGAATCTCCAATGATTTCAAAAGCACGGTAAGTGCCGGGTGCCAGCATAGGCAGCGTAAAAGTATTTAGTTCATCCACAAACTCCGGGTCTGCATAACCTGCAAGATAACCGGCCGCCGCTTTTACGGGTACAAACTGTATATCTGTGGTGCCGGAAGCGAGTTTGGAAGCCCTGCGCTTGGCAAGAAAATTATTCTTGGTATCTCCCAGGTCTTTCAGCAGTAGTTCATCCAATGAAAGTTTAAAGATGCTGCCAATATTTTCCAGCACTTCAATACGGGGCTCTGCCCGCTCTTCTTCATAAGCGCCCAGTAAAGAACGTTTGATTTTTAGTTTACTGGCAAATTCTTCCTGGGTCCAGCCACGCAGGCGACGGAGATAGCGCAAGTTTTTTCCGGCGAATGTCATAACTAATTAATTTAGTGCTAAAATACTAATTTTTTTGACAAACAAAAAAATATTATGTGCATCATGTTTGCGGCTTCTCATCGGCAACCTTATCCTGCACCAGCAATGGCTAATCGGTAGCGGCAACAGTCTAAATTCTTCATAGCTTTGACGCATGGCCAAAGCAAGTAAGCAGAAGAAAGAACCGCCAATTATATTAGTGACCAATGACGATGGTGTAACCGCACCCGGTATCCGCAACCTGGTTGAAGCCGTAAAAGATCTCGGCAAAATAGTAGTGGTAGCGCCCGATAAACCCCAGAGCGGCATGGGGCATGCCATTACCATTGGACAGCCGCTCCGCCTGCACAGTGTTCAGTTTATGGAGGGCGTTGAAGCTTATGGATGCAGCGGCACACCGGTGGATTGTGTTAAGCTGGCGGTAGACAAAGTCTTGCACCGTAAACCCGATATCTGTTTAAGCGGCATTAACCATGGCGCCAATCATTCCATTAATGTGATTTATAGCGGCACCATGTCTGCCGCGGTGGAAGCAGCCATTGAAAGTATTCCTTCCATTGGGTTTTC
>DATJGC010000101.1:0-6289 GCA_035495345.1 Chitinophagaceae bacterium
CAGACCTGAATGGTTCTATCATCCGGGCGAGGATGCTAAAGTAAAAACCGTACCCCAATTAATGGATACTTATTATAATTCTATTGGGCGCAATGGTTCATTGCTGCTTAACTTTCCCATCATGCCCAATGGGCTGATTCATCCTAATGATGAAGCAGCGGACCTGGGAATGGCAAAAGCAGTGAAAGAAGCATTTGCGGTTAACCTTGCGGCACAATCAATAGCAACAGCCTCCAACACCCGCGGAAATGAAAATCAGTTTAGCGCCGCCAGGGCCGTTGATGGCGACAAGGAAACGTACTGGGCCACTGACGATGCCGTAACAACCGCTTCGCTAACAATGGCATTTGCTAAGCCAACAACGTTTAACCGGTTTCTTGCGCAGGAATATATTCCTTTGGGCCAGCGGGTGAAAGGTTTTACACTTGAAGCGCTGGTGGATGGCCATTGGAGAGAACTGGCGAAGGCAACCACTATCGGGTTCAAACGCATTCTTCGTTTCCCCAGCGTAAAGGCAAGCAGCGTACGGTTCAATATCACGGCATCCAAGGCATGCCCCTTAATTTCCAATATCGGCATTTACAATGCACCCCAGTTGCTGGCGCCACCTGCTGTTATCATGAAGCAATCCGGCGAAATAAGTATAGTACCCGTTGATGCGGAGTCTGCTGTTTATTATACACTGAACGGAACTAACCCTACTATAAAATCAAAAAAGTATACCCAGCCTTTTCAAACAGGAGGCAAAGTGGAGGTTAGAGCAATTGCCGTAGACCCTGCCAGCGGTAAAAGCAGCCCCGCCGCCCGTGAAAAATTTGGCATCTCAAGAAAAGACTGGAAGATTATCGGCACCGATGAAAAGGCATATGCTGTTTTGGATGGAGACCCGCACACTGTATGGCACCAGCCAAAGGGTAGCAAATTGCCTGCAGATCTTGTGATTGATTTGGGTAAAGAAGAAAACCTTACCGGTTTCCGGTATTTCCCCGACCAGGGTTTATGGGGGCCCGGCCTTATCACTACTTACCAGTTTTATATTTCCAATGACAACAAAGAATGGAAGCTGGTAGATGAAGGTGAATTTTCAAACATCAAAAACAACCCGCTTTGGCAGGTTAAAAAATTTGCACCAGCAAAAGCACGCTATATTAAATTACGCGCCCTAAAGAATACGGAGGATAACGATAATATAGGATATGCCGAGGTGGATATTATTACAAATTGAAGATGCCACTACCTATTGTTATTTGATAGCACCCTTCGCGCAGCGGCAGTTGTAGCAGACTGTACTTATCAGCACCCCCTACTTATACCGCAACCCTTCTCCATATTTAAACAAAGGATAAGACGGGCCTTTTAGATAACCCGGCACATCAGACAACTGCTGCTCAACGGCCGACGCTGACACGGGCGTTGTAAACGGCAATTTACCAGACGGGTTAAATTTACCGGTAATCACATCCAGCAATGCCTCCGGGGTGGTATTAAAAGTTGCCAGCACAGCTTTAAACCTGCTAATGGTAGCGGGGTTATAGATTTCATCAATCACCCAGGGGTTAGTGTAGTTAACCACGAGTATGGTGGGCTTTTTTGCGGAAAGGCTGTTTACATACGCGGTGTCAATACCGTTTTTAGACAACGACAGGTAAATAGGTGAGCCGTCAGATTCAAACAATGATTTGGAGCCGGGTGTCAGCCACAGCAGCACAATATCGGCTGCTTCGGGTGTTGCAACAAATTCAATGGGGTAGCTATGTTCTGCGTCATTGCTAAAAACATGACTGGGGGTCGCGCCTTTTTTCTGGTAATAAGATTCAAAATAAACTTTTGTTTTTGCCGGCAGGGGCAGGGCCTTGTTGTTATTGCGCAGCAAGACAATAGATTTACGCATGGCAAGATTTGCCCGCTGTTGAAAAGGCGCACTACCTACTATTTGTTCTGCAGCCTCTTCATCTACGTAAGGATTCTCAAATAAACCAAGTTTGAACTTCTCCATTAATAACCGAAACACAGATGCATCTACCAATGCGCTGTCTACCATACCGGATTTAATGGTCTCCAGCAATTTAGCAGGGTCGGCCGTTCCGGAATAAAGGTTTACGCCCGCCTCCAGCGTTTTTTTATAGCGTTCAGTAATGCTAAGGTTTTCGGCGCCCCAGGGCATCATTTCTATGGGCCCGGTGTCTGAGTTGATAATACCGTTGAATTTCAATTTTACCCGCAGTAGGTCATGAATCACCGCTTTGTTATAAGCATAGGCAATGGTATCATAGGGTGTATTATGCGGCATGGAATAATAGGGCATAATGGCGGAGGTGCCGGCTTTAATAGCAGCTTTAAACGGAATCAGGTTGTTTTCAAATTTCCCTCCCGGAAAATGTTCCACTTTGCCCCAATCAAAATGCGGGTCTTGTCCGCCCTTGCCCGCGCCACCCCCGGGAAAATGTTTGGTGGTTAATGCTACCGCGTTTGAATCTAAGACGGGGCCCTGGAAACCGAGTACAATGGCTGTCATCATTTGCGCCACCCAGTCTGCATTTTCACCAAAGGTTCCTTCAATGCGTTGCCAGCGCGGCTCTGTGCTGAGGTCTGCCATGTACATGTAGCCTTTGCGCAACCCCACGGCCTTCCATTCTTTGCGGGCAATGTCTGCAAACTCATGCACCAGCGAAAGATCATGCATGGCAGAAAGCCCCAGCTCACCTGGCCAGGTAGAGAAAACGGTTTTACCCACACTCAATCCTACGGAGGCGTCTTTGGCGAGGTTGTTTCTTGGATTGGAAGCAATGATGGCAGGTATGCCCAGGCCGTCTGCTTCGCAAAGCGCCTGCAATTTGTTTGCCCATGTTGCAATGATGCGCGCGCTGGTATTGGCACGCAGAATAAAATGGCGCAGGTGAAACTGTGTAACACCCTTGGTAGTACCGGCAATATTCATGATGGGGTAGGGCAGCGGCTTGCGTGTAAAAACATTGGTGGTGCTCACCCTGTCTTCTTCATTAAAATCACTGCTGATGGCGGCAGCCGGAGTACCCTGTCCGCCAAAACTGGATTCATTTTTCAACGCCGTGGAACTGATGAGCATAAAGCCTGCTTTCTCTTCCATCGTCATTTTAGACAGCAGGTCCTTGGCTCTTTGCTCGTAACTAAGTCGCCAGTCTTCATACCTGTCTAGCCGGCCATTGCGGTTAAGGTCTTTGAATTGGAGGCCGTTTATCGTCAGCAGCTTTACACTGCGGTAGCCCAGCCTGGGTGCTGGTTTTTTTTTCTGCACCGCCTGTGCATTAACAAAAAGTGTTGCTGGCAAGAATGAAAGTATCAATAGTAGTTGCCTGAAGGGGCATCGTTGGGCAATTTGCATAGCAATCGTAATTTATACCGGGGCTTGCCGGGTGTATTTAAAGATAAGCAAAAGTCTGAGCCTAGTGCGTGGAGGACTTACTGGTTTGCCGGAACATAGGGGTGTATGGGTGTAATGATGAAAGCGGTTGCCCTAACCGGTACATACACTGGCATTTCCTGTACATTTTCCGGTCCATGGTTTATGTGCAGCTTTGTTGCAGCATCATTGAAGTTGACGGCGCTGTTAAGTAAAGAAAGCAAGCTCGGATTATGGTAGGCTGGCATAAAGCCAACAACAACATGCAATGATCTTTTACGGCGTAAGTCTTTGTACAATGAAGCAAACAGAAACCTTGATCAAATATGGCCTTCATCTGAACGATCGCTTATCCAACGAACGCACTTTCCTTGCATGGATTAGAACCGCTATATCAATCATCGCCTTCGGATTTGTTGTCATCCGGTTTTTGCTGCCGGAACAACCGGCCGCCCAGCCCGCCACAACCACTGGCATACCGGTAACCTACCATCATGCATTGTTTATAGGAATGAGCTTTTTTGTCATTGGCGGTGCCATCAGTGTGCTGGCGTATACCAGGTATAGCCTGGCTGATAAGCAGATACTGACTGGCAAGGTAAAACCCTCCTTACCCTTGCCGGCTGTATTAATGTTTGCCGTATTAACCATTTGCGCATTGCTGATGCTGTATTTTTTAGAAACTGCCTTCCATTCGGATTGACAGTAAGTTTCAGGTGCTTGTTTGTAAACGGACGCTAAGCCTTACTGGCGCAAAATGTATAGGAAGTGTAATGGTTTGAACAGTATTGCTGGCATTCTGGTGAACGAACTTTGAAAAGCAGGTAGGCTATTGCTAAACCATCTCTTTTTTTCATGAAAACAAATGAACAGTTGCAGCGTGATGTACAGGACGCCATAAAATGGGAGCCCCTGTTGCAGGCGGCCGAAATTGGCGTGATTGTAAAAGAGGGCGTTGTAACGCTTACCGGGGTGGTTGACAGCTATATCAAAAAGATAGAAGCAGATTCGGCTGCCAAAAATGTAGCGGGTGTTATAGCCGTCATAGAACAAATTGAGGTGGTATTCAGTGAAGAACGCCCGGTGAAGACAGATGCAGAAATTGCAAAAGAAGCATTGCATGCCATTCAATGGAACAATGAATTGCCCGCAAACAAGATCCAAATCAGCGTAGAAAATGGCTGGGTAACGCTGGAAGGACAGCTACAGCGCAACGACCAAAAAAAATCACTTCATAATGCTATTAAAAATCTGCCTGGCATAAGAGGTGTAACAAATAATATCGAAATACCGGAAGACAGTGCTTCCGAGGTGAACAGGGAGGCGATCGGAGATGCCCTCAGGCGAAACAGCGCGCTGCATAAGATGCATGTAAATGTAGAAGTGCATAATACAAAAGTGATTCTTTCAGGCGTTGTGGATTCACTGTTTCTAAAAGCAGAAGCAGAAAGAATAGCCTGGAATGCCCCGGGTGTTACCGCTATTGTAAACAACCTTACTGTAAACTATGTACAGGGGAATGCCGGGTAGCCTGTATTGCAGCTGTATTAATTTGGGGGGATCGATGCAAGAGAAGCTGTTGATGAAGAATCTTAGCGGCTATTTGCCAGCCAACATTGTAAATCATCTTTAATGCAAATATTATTTCTGGTAACACTTGCGGCAGTTATTTACTCTTATACGCTGGATAAAAGTAAAACAATAGCAGGTATACGATCTGGGCTCACCATGTTTTTGAATATACTGCCTGCTATTTTTGTCTTGATGCTGTTCATCAGCATTTTATTGTTCTTATTACCTGCGGGTACTATTTCAGCGTACCTCGGCGCTAAGGCCGGCTTTTCAGCCTATATCATTGCGGCGGTAATTGGTTCCGTAGCCCTTATACCCAGTTTTATTGCCTATCCGCTGGCGGGCGTACTATTAAAGAACGGGGTATCCTACCAGGTGATGGCTGTTTTTATTTCAACCCTGCTAATGGTAGGTGTAATTACGCTTCCGTTAGAAGCAAGGTATTTTGGTTGGAAAATAGCCATCTGGAGAAATGTTTTGTATTTCATAGGCGCATTGGGCATTGGATTGCTAATAGGATTAATTATGTAATCATGAAGAGCTATTTTGGTAAGAATAAAATGAGCCTGCTTTTATTGGTGGCGTATTCCGTGTTTACGATAGCCTCTTATTCATTCAACTTTACTGCGGGTAAAGAGATTTTTTCCGGGAGATTTATTCCTTTTACAAAAGAAATGATGCTTTTTCTTCCCTTCATGTTCATATTAATTGGATTGGCTGATACATGGATAAGCAAAGAGAAAGTGATGAAGCTTGTGGGCGAAGGCTCCAGTATAAAGGGAACAGTTTTGATCATATTATTATCGATGCTGCAGGCGGGTCCATTATACAGCGTATTTCCGGTGGCGTACCTGCTTTGGAAAAAAGGTAGTTCTACCAGGAATATTTTTATTTACATAGGCGCCTTTAGCACCCTTAAGCTGCCGCTGCTGATGTTTGAAATCAGTTTTCTAGGCTGGAAGTTTTCAATGCTGAGAACACTGATTACGTTACCGGTAATTATAGTGATTTCACTGGTAATGGAAAAATATACGAAGAACAAAAACTTTACCATTCATAATGTGTAAGGTAACACCCCTCTCTTAAGCATTTCAGGCAAATTATTCTCCCGCATTCGTTTTCAGTATTAATACAGCCTCCTTCTACATTGACGCTTATAGTCAAAATAAATTGACCCGGCTGAAAATATGTCTAATTCAGCATACTACAACTTTGTAAATAACTGAAGCAATTACAATTCTTAAGCATCAAAATCTGCAACAAATGAAAAGAATAGCCATTAACGGATTTGGACGCATAGGCCGGGCCTGTCTAAAAATCATTGCCGACACAAAAGAC
>DATJGC010000102.1:0-4913 GCA_035495345.1 Chitinophagaceae bacterium
TTACTTGATAAGACCGTGCAGCAATTGCAAGCCGCCTTAAAGGCAGAAAAACTCGGCTATGCCTACCCGGTATTGTACAATAAGGAAAGCAATGCAGCCTGGGAAGTAAGAAAGGCCGGGCTGGGCCTGCTGCGCAACAGCGCCGGAGACCGGCAACCGGTTAACCTCATTGAAGATTGTGCCGTTGCCCCGCAAGATTTACCTGCTTATATTGATGATCTGCTGGCCCTGCTGAACAAATACCAGGTGCAGGCATCGTTTTATGCACATGCTGGTGCCGGTGAACTGCATGTAGAACCCATGCTCAACCTCCGGAAAACCGAAGACGTTGTACTCTTCAGGAAGATACTGGCCGATACAGCCGCGCTGGTAAAAAAATACAAAGGTTCATTGTCAGGCGAACATGGCGACGGCCGGCTGCGCGGAGAATTTATTGAAGCCGTTATGGGCAAGGAAGTGATGGAGCTGTTTAGAAAGGTGAAACATATTTTTGACCCCAACGGCATTTTCAATGCAGGCAAGATTGTAGATACGCCGCCGATGGACAGCCAGTTGCGCATGCAGCAAGACATAGCCATACCCGTTATACCCACGCATTTTAATTTTGACGCGGATGGCGGCATTCAAAAGCTGGCTGAAAAATGCTCTGGCTCCGGCGATTGCCGGCGAAGTGCAGTAGCCGGCGGATTGATGTGCCCCAGCTATATGGCCACCCGGAATGAGTTTGACAGTACGCGTGCGCGCGCCAATGTGCTGCGCCAGTTTCTCCGCGATCCGGCAGATGCCGCCCCTTTTAACCACAAAGAAATAAAAGAGGTAATGGATCTCTGCCTTAGTTGCAAGGGTTGCAAAACTGAATGCCCCTCTGGTGTAGACATTACCAAGATGAAGGCCGAGTTTCTTGAACATTACCACCAGCAACATGGTGTGCCCCTGCGCTCAAAGCTTATCGGGCATTTTGTAGGACAAATGAAAATGGCTTCTGCCCTGCCGAAAGTGTACAACGCGGTTGTTGGTAATAAACAACTGAGAAAATGGGCCAACGGGTTGATTGGCTTTCACCCTGATAGATCATTGCCATTGCTGCCGCCCCAAACACTGCGGGCATGGTATAAGCAGCGTAGACCAGCAGCCGCCGGGCAACGCAGGGTACATTTCTTTTGCGATGAGTTTACCAATTACCTTGACGTAGCCAGCGGGCAAAACGCCATCCTGCTGCTGGAGCGGTTAGGCTACACCGTTATATTGCCCCAACACCGTGAAAGTGGCAGAACCTTTCTTTCTAAAGGCATGGTAAGCAAGGCCGCTGCCATTGCCAACGACAATATTGCCCAACTGGCTGCCGTGGCAGATGCCTCCGCCCCGCTGGTGGGCATAGAACCTTCGGCACTGCTGACCATAAGAGATGAATACAAAGACCTGGCCGCACCAGGCTTACGCGCAAAAGCCGCAGCATTGGCGGCCTGCAGCTTTACCATTGAAGAATTCCTGTACCATGAAATGAAAAAAGGCCATATTCAGCAGGAACAATTTCATGAAGAAACGCACAGCATTGTGTTGCACACGCATTGCTACCAGAAAGTGCTTTCTTCTTCTGTGTACAGCAAATTCATTTTAAGCTTTCCAAAAAATTATACAGTCACTGAAATACCCTCCGGCTGCTGTGGTATGGCCGGCTCCTTTGGTTATGAAAAGGAACATTACGCCGTATCTCAACAGGTAGCTGAACTGGTATTGTACCCGCACCTGCGTAAACTAAGCGGTAATGAAATGGTAGCCGCCGCAGGCACCTCGTGCAGGCACCAGATAAAAGATGGCACCGGGCTGCTGGCAAAACATCCCGTAGATATTTTAATGAACGCCTTAAAGTAATCAATCATGCAATTGTCTTTCCTGTTTTTTGGCTGCACACCCGATGAGAAATGGTATCTGTGTAAACAAATGGGTATTGAACATGCCATTGCAAAACTGGCGCCTGATCTTACCGGGATGCCTGCGATTGATAACTATGCCTCGCTTGAAAAGGCTGCTGCCAGCTTTGCTGCTGAAGGATTTTCGCTTACGGGCCTGGAGGGAGATCAATTTGATATGACCCCTATAAAACTGGGTTTAGCGGGCAGGGAAGAAACTGCTGATCGGTATTGCCGTATGCTGGAAAATATGGGCCGCTTAAACATCCGCCTGCTCTGTTACAATTTTATGTACCCGGGCTGGTACCGCACACATACTTCATTGCCCGAGAGAGGTGGCGCACTGGTAAGCGGTTTTTCTGCAGCAGATGCGCTGAATGAACCCGTAAGCAAATACGCGCCGGTAACGGCCAGCCAGTTGTGGGAGAACTACCAATGGTTTATTGAAAGGGTAATGCCGGTAGCCGAAGCCAATGGCGTACACATGGCGCTTCACCCGGATGATCCGCCGGTGAGTCCACTGCATGGCATTGCAAGAATATTTACTTCTGCTGAGAGCATCAGGAATGCCTTGTCGTTGTACGAAAGTCCCTCACACGGACTCACCTTCTGCCAGGGCACCTATACAACCATGCAGGAAGATGTGGGCGCACTGATCCAGGAATTTGGCAACAAGCAGAAAATCTTTTTTGTACATATCCGCGATGTAAAAGGCAGTCCGGACAATTTCAGGGAAACCTTTCACGATAATGGCCCCAGCAATATGTTTCAGCTGATGAAGGCCTACAAAGCCATTGGTTTTAACGGGCCGCTCCGCTCTGACCATGTACCCAGCATGTATGGCGAAAGCAATGCCCACGCCGGGTATGAAATGAAGGGCAATCTATTTGGCATTGGTTATATCAAAGGACTCATGGATGCTTTGCAGTAAACATTGCAAGCCCTTATCAGCCCAAATACACTAAAGCTGTATACTCGGCTTTCTAAAACCTCTCCAGCTAATATTGGAAGCATAAAATACCAGCACCGTCAGCGGCAGCAAAAAGTAAGAGAGCGCTAATCCTACAATCTGACGGTTTTTAAAGCTCAGGTAGGTTTCCCAGGCAGAACCAACCACCATCAGCAGCAATGCAATAGTGGCCACCGCAGCACGTTTTTTTTCATTGACCGTGATAGACAATGCAATGGCAAAAAGAAAAATACCGGTGGTTTGTACCCATTGCGAGGGGGTGGCCAGTATGCTGCTCTTCCACATAAATCTTGCATAGATTAAGAACGAAAAAATACAAAGGGCCAGCAGGGTCATGGAGGTGGTACTTATCCAGTGGGTAGATAATTGCAGCACATCTTTTCGGTAATTCTTTATGGCGGCCAGTATGTACAGTGGGTCTGCAGCCAGGTAGTGCCAGGAATTATCAATCATGCCGGTATAGATCTTCAAAGACATGAACAGCAGCATAGACATTACCTGGCAATAAGTACCGCGCTGGTTATTGCCATTTGCATACGCAGTAAACATCATCATTATAAAAATATCTGCTACAAAGTGAAGCGAGGTGATCATGAACACCGATAACAGCTTTTCCCTCTCTACCATTAGAATAGCGGCCAGCAGGAGAAAATAGATAATGTATATCCACCAGTTGGCCCGTGAAAACCGTTTCAGTTCAAGCGTAAAATCAGATAATAGGCGCATGGTTGTGTAATTAAGGTGAAGCAATCATTTCATTTCTTGCTGGCGCAGGCTACTTCCATTCAGCAAGTGTGAGGTAAAGATGTTTGCCAAGATCAAACAGCACAGATTTAGACATCTGCTTCCTAAGGATATTTTCACCGGTTTTATTGGAGGCATCAAAATCTACTGTGCCCCATACCTCACCATCGGGACCCAGTATGGGTGCGGCCAGTACAAAGCAGAGGTTCTCGTCAATAGCGCCTTCCACCCCTTCTATATTTTCAGGCAATACCGAAATGGGCGAGGCGCATACTTCTTTTCTCAGCGCGGCTTTAACCACCGCTACCTGTTTCTCTGTTTCCGAATTAATGGCAAACATTAGCTGGTTGATGACCTCGCGCACCGGGTTAGGAGACCAGGCATGAGTGCAAACCAGGGTTTCATGTTCTTTTTTAAAGACGAAGGCCCTTAAGCTTGCTGCTTCTGCGCTGGCCGGGGCGCAAAGCGCACTGCACACATTTTTGAGTGCGCTGTGCACCAGCATTTGTATCTTTTTTCTCTTCTCCTGCCATCTTCTTTCTTCCATCTCCAGCTTGTGCAGGTAGCCGCCTTCTACCTTTGAGAAGGCCGCTTCGGAAATTTTTATACTGGCGGCACCCAATGCCGCAGTAAGGCTGCCGTTTACGGGCATAATATAGGTGGCACGTGAAATACCATCGATATCTGTGGGCAGTTTTAGCTTAGACCCTTCTTCATGCACAATGAAAGCCTGGCGACGGCCCAGCACACCGAGGAACAGGCCCATTTCAAAGATCACATTGTCGCGCGGAGATGGCCTTGGTATATTATCAACCGTAATTAAATCGTCTGGCGTTAATACCAGCACTGCAAAATGAGAACGCTTGCCCGTGTCTATGAGTGATTCTAGGTTGAAATCCCCAATCTCAAAAGCACCCTGGTTCCAGATCTCTACTTCAAAAGTGGCATTCAGGTTCTGTTGTAAGGCCTGGGCTACTTTTAAGCCGGCGGTGGATGAACCAATGAATAAGGTGGGCCGCACCCGGGTGCTCACGGCCACCGGCGCTGCGGTTCTGATGGTTTGTTGCATGGCATCACATTTTAGTGGCGTGTATGACAATAATAAGCCCTGCAGGAAAAGTGGGCGCAGTTAGACAAGCCAGCTACAGCGGCGCTTTACCCGCGGATTGAGTACCAGGAGGAATCCGAATAGGGTTCAGCCATCAAAGGACAGATTAAGCGAAGCAAAATAACAAGCGGTACAGCTATAGCAATTTACTACAGAAAAAGCCCTTCGCAAATACCCAATT
>DATJGC010000103.1:0-2968 GCA_035495345.1 Chitinophagaceae bacterium
GGCGATTAAGCCCTTGCGGCTCCATTCAGAATTGACCATGATAACGTCTGAGAGACTGCATTCTTTACGCCAGTTCTCCCACAAAGTGGCAGGCGCTTTTTGCCAGGCACTGGGATATACATCCGCGTTAGCGGCTGTAATAGCCGCTACAATTTCTTCTTCTTTTACAGCCGGGTCTACCTGGAACAGGATGGTCTTTTGTTTTCTTTCTGCTGCAGCCTTAAATATATCCAGCGATGTATAACTGATGCCCAGCACTGTGGTGCGTGGCAGTTGCAAAAATAATGGCAGGGCTTTTTGCTGAAAAGCGTTGTTGCGTGCAAGTATCAGCTGCCAATCATTCTTGTGCTTCAGCCTGAGTGCAACTTCCTTCAATAAAAAAGGCAATGAAAAAGATTTTACCTGGCTGCTTTTTATTTCAGGGGCAAACCTGCTGGCAAATGATTTAATCATGCGTACGGGCAATTTCACCAATAGCTTCCTCAGCCATTCATCTTTTACCCAGGTATCTGTTACCAGCATTTCCAGTTTGTCCTGCGCAGCCAATGCCTTGGGCAGCAGGTAATGCGCACGTGCGCCAATATGTATACAGATGATCTTATCAGGCATGCTGCAACTGCTTTTTTATAAATTTTTTATACTGCCAGGTTAAAATAAACATGGGCCAGAAGCTCATGAGCACAATGGCAAAATCACCGGGCATATCTCCACTTCTGAATATCGGTATCATGCTCACGAGTATCACACCAATCAGAAATGAGCTGAGGTCTGAAGAAAAATAACTCACTTTCCGGTAGATGAAGGCAAGCAGCCATCCCCAGATTACACTCAAAACGATGATGCCGGTAAAGCCACCTTCGGCATAAAACACGCCCCAGATGGTGGGCGAAAAACCCGCCGAATTTTCATTGAACCAGCCATGCTTTGCTTCTACATTTCTTACCCAACTGGCCAGGGGTTTACCGGGCCACATGGTACGCGGAATGGGACGCAATAAGATGCTGAGGTGTTCTTGCCCGTACTCATAGGGTAGTTCATCAGGATATACCTGGTAAATCATCATAAAGCCGTCTATGAAATTGATATCATCAGAAATCTTGAGACGCTCCACGCTTTCATCATACAACTTGCCAATGCTGAGTTCAGACAGCTTATTGTACCGGAGCACGCCTGCTGCCGAAAACACCACCATTACAATGAAGATGCCCCCAATGGCAAAAACTACTTTCCTGGCAGGCTTAATATCACGGGCAAGGTAGTATCCGATAGGTATCATCCAGCCCAGGAACTGAAAACGCATGGCCGTATCATAGGTGATATAAGCAAGAAAAAGAAAGATTAGTAACGTAAAGGGTTTCACCCGTTTGGTGCTGGCGCGATCGGCCACAATGAGCAAAAAGAAAAAGATGATGAATGAACTGGTGGCCAGTTTTATAAGCGCCGAATACGCGGTGCTATTATCGCCGCCGCGCAGTATAAATGAAATAGCGGCAAAAAGAATAAGACCATATATGATGTTCTTTCTTTTAGACCGGATAAATGCATACAGTATTTCATTGGAGTCTTTTACTTTTACCGGCGGCTTAAAGAAGTACATAAAGCAGTACATCATAATGGTGGTGCCCAGCAGAATGAAGTCGCTCACCTTATAGGCAATATCAAAATTCCATTTAAAGGGAATTACATATTCAAAACTTACCCACTCAGAATAGCCTGCATGCAATGAAATTACCCGGTATTCTACAAAGATGTTAAACAATACCAGGAACAATGGTACCTCGGCTTTCTTCTTCACAAAGAAGTAGATAGCGGCGGCGGCATTGAGGGCCAAAACCAGGTATGTATAACTTCTATCCATTGTTTGTTTACATCTGTTGTTCACCGGCATCTAATACATTGCCGATGAGGACAGTTTATTCAGGCTTTTTTTTCCTGTTGCCCAGGTAGCCAAGGTAAAAGCGTTGAAAGTAAGCTGGCACCTGTGCCACTTCTTCCATGATACCGTTTTTAAAACCACCCCAGGTATCATTGGTGAGTATCAGTGATTGCCTCAGTACAAACGGAATCAGTACTATGTCTGATATCACCGTAGATACGGCAGCGCATTCAATACCAAATAACTTAGACAATACCCCACAGGCAATGATGGCCAGCACCATGGCTACCAGGTAGCGGATGGCCAGCCCTTCATACTTGTTAGAGGCCATATGAATAACACTGCTGGTAAACCAGAGCGCATTAAACGGAATGGGTAGTAAGAATAGCAGCAAAAGTGTTTGCGGCAGGGGAATGCTATTGTGCGTCCAGAGTGCAAAGAGCCACTGTCCAAACAATGCTAAGGCCAGCACACAGGAGCAGGCTGCCGCTATAGAAACCGAAACACCAATGCGGTGCAGGCGGGCAATGCGTTTGTAATCTCCTACACCAAACAACAGGCTCAGCTCTGGCCACATTACCTGGTTAATGAGTTCAAGCATCTGGTTGATAGAACGTACCAGCGTTCTTACAGAACCAAAAATGGCCACGGCCACCGGTCCTAAGATAATTTGTACCACCAGTATATTGCCCTGGTAGATGAGTGCGTTGCCCAGCGGAAAAGCCTGGAAAGAAAGTCCTTTTTTAAACAAGGGCCTGAATTGCGCACGCTGTATAAAGCGCCGCGAAAAAGTAATTTCTTTTATAGAGCGGTAGCTTAGCCACTTCATGGTAAAAGTGAACAATAAAGAAGTAAACAGTACGGAGAGGGCCAGGTAGTCAAACCGGTGGCTAAACTGAAGAACAATCACCATACCCAGCAATTCTAACCAGGGCCTGAAGCTGTACAGCAATACGGGCATATGCGCCTGTCTTGCCGCCCGGAAGCGGGCCTCATATACTTCGCTAAAAAAAGTAAGCAGGGTAGAAATCGTAAACCAGATAATCACCATTGTAATTTCCTGGTGACGTGCGGCGGGTAATTTTAAAAGGC
>DATJGC010000104.1:0-8095 GCA_035495345.1 Chitinophagaceae bacterium
TACTGGCATGCGCAGGAATTACTAGACCGCGGCAGGGGTTGCCTGTTTAATTTTGGTGATGATCAACAACTGTCTTCTATTCTTCTAAACCTGCTGGATGACCCTGAAAGCATGCACAAAATGCGCAGGCGCGCCTTCAGGTACGGACAGGAAATTACCTGGCCACGCATCGGCGAAAAATACATTGCACTGGCAGAAAACATCCTGGAGGATAACAACAACTCTCCGCGCCGCAATGATACTATTTTTGACCCCCTGCTACTCCCGGAGTTTTCATTAGACCATATAAAAAGAATGACCGATGATACCGGCATTATTCAGCATGCAAAATACGGTATCCCTAACCTGAAAGAAGGTTATTGCCTTGATGACAATGCAAGGGCATTGCTCATGCTTACCATGGCTTACCAGCAAAAGAAATTACCGCTAACGCTTGATCTCATGCCGGTATACCTCAGTTATATTCACTACATGCAGAATCCTGATGGCAGCTTCCGTAATTTCTTAAGCTTCAGCCGGCAGTTTCTGGATGAACGTGGTTCTGAAGATTCATTTGGCAGGGCTATCTGGGCGGTAGGACAAACCATGGTGCATCCACCCAATGATTCTTACTACCAGGCAGCCAGGGAAATCTTCCTCGCAGCACTTCCTTATTTCGACCAGGTACAATCCATCCGCGGCATCGCCAATACCATCATCGGCATTGTCTGCTATCTGAAAACGGCGCCTGCAGATTTGGGTATGCAGGAACGTTTGCGCAAAATGAGCTACCTGCTGGTAGATCGTTTCAATGCTACACAAACACCACAATGGAAATGGTTTGAGCCGGTGATGACCTATGACAATGCAATATTGCCCTTGTCGTTATTACATGCTGCTACCGTACTGAACGACGAAGCCATTACTTCCGTGGCCATGGAGAGCATGCAGTTCATCTCGGGCATCACGCTTAAAAACGGATATCTTTCTGTAATTGGTAATGAAAAATGGTACACCATGGATGGAGAACCATCAGCTTTTGCACAGCAACCGCTTGACGTAATGGCCATGGTACTGCTGTTTCAGAAAGCGTATGAGGTTACAGGAGAAAAAACACACCTGGATAATATGTATACCTGCTTTATGTGGTTTTTAGGAGAGAATGACTTGCGCATGGGCTTGTATGATCATGAAACAAAAGGCTGTTGCGATGGACTGGAGAGTTACGGCGTAAATCGGAACCAGGGCGCTGAAAGCACGTTGGCGTATCTCGTCTCTCACCTGGCCGTTTTACAAACACTCAATGATGCATACACGAGTGTTGATACCGCTGCGGTGCCTGCTACCACACCTGCAGGCGTGTTATAAGGAATGAGAGCGATACCCTTAATAGTATAACCGTATGAGAATAGCCCTATTGTCGCCCATTGCATGGCGCACGCCACCCCTGCAATACGGCCCCTGGGAGCAGGTGGTCAGTTGCCTGGCGGAAGGGCTGGTGGCGCAAGGAATAGATGTTACCCTTTTTGCTACCGGCAATTCTGTTACGGCTGGAAAACTTGATTATTGCATTGACCTGCCCTATGCAGACAACCCGCAGGCGGATGCCAAGGTGAATGAATGCCTCCATATCAGTTACCTGATGGAAAAGGCTGGCGAATTTGACCTGATACACAATCATTTTGATTTTCTGCCCCTCACCTATTCGCGCCTGGTTAAAACACCCATGCTAACCACCATACATGGATTTTCTTCGCCACGTATTGTACCCGTGTACAAAAAATACAATGATACCGTAGCCTATGTATCTATCAGCAATGCAGACCGGCAACCAACGCTGGATTATATTGCTACAGTGTATAACGGTATTGCCACAGCGCAGTTTTCACTGGTAGCCAAACCGGGTGATTACCTGTTGTTTTTCGGTCGCATTCACCCTGAAAAAGGTGCAAAGGAGGCCATACAAACCGCCAGGGCCGCGGGTAAAAAAATTATCATTGCGGGGCTGATACAAGACCAGGCTTATTTTGATGCGCATGTGGCACCATTTGTAAATGGTGATGATGTTGTGTACGCGGGCAATTGCGGACCGGCAGAAAGAAATCGCTTGCTCGGTAATGCCCTTGGACTATTGCATTTGATCTCGTTTGATGAGCCTTTTGGACTGAGTGTGGCAGAGGCCATGTGCTGCGGAACGCCGGTAATTGCCATTAACCGCGGCGCGATGCCAGAATTAATTGAGCATGAGAAAACAGGCTTCCTGGTACATTCTGTTGAGGAAGCGATAGCTGCAGTGGCAAACTTACCCGCTATCAATCGTACTTACTGCCGCCAGCGCGCTATAGAACGCTTCTCTGCTGAGCGAATGACACAAGACTATATACAAGTGTACAAACAGCTGCTCAAAGCCTGACAGGTTTAAGACTCATTTTTTAACGATGGCCCGCGCCACTATTTTTTAGATCGCTTCAGTTCACTCAGTAGCTCAGGCAGGTGTACCGTAGCATAAGTAGAAGCATAATCAGACATGGCGTAAGGAATGATCAGGCTATCGTTATGAATCATTGCCCCGCATGAATACACTACATTGGGTACATAGCCTTCACGCTCAAGATCATTGGGTACAATGATGGGGGTATCCAGCCGGCCAATTTCAATTTCCGGAGATTCCAGGTCAAGCAATGAAACACCCAATGAATATTCACGTACCGGGCCTACGCCATGGGTAATTACCAGCCAACCTTCGGGGGTTTCAATGGGCGAACCGCAGTTGCCCATTTGTACCAGCTCCCAGGGGTATTTAGGCGCCTGTAGCAAGGTAGATTTACGCCAGATGGTAATATTGCTGGAGAAAGAAATATAATTATTTACGCCGTCTGCCCGGCAGAGCATTGCATACAATCCATGCACTTTTCTCGGAAAGAGCGCCATCCCTTTGTTCTGCGCTATTTCTCCGTGAATGGGCAATACGGTAAAATGATAAAAATCTTTGGTAAACAAGAGCTTCGGCAAGATGGTAATGCCATCATACGCGGTATAGGTGGCGTAATACGTGATGTCTCCGTTGGTATCTGTAAACTTAACAAAGCGCGCATCCTCAATACCTTTCATTTCTGTATGCGCAATGGGGAATATCACGCGTTCTGAAATAGCAGTGTCTACGGAGAAATCCATTTCATAGTGAGAGTCGGCCAACCAGAGTATCTCGTTCAGCAATACCTGGTCTACAATACTGCCCGGCATGGTTGCCCGCGCTTCTTCCACATATCTTTTCAGTTCTTCGTATACAAAGGTATCGGGCAGCTTTTCCTGCATCATTGAATAGGCTGCATTACCGGGGCTTTGCATTTCCTGCAGCTTGCGAAGAAAATTGTCTTTATGGTAGGTATGATTTTTTACCCGCTCCGGAGATTCCAGCATCTTACCGGGGGGCTCAATGATGATATTGTTTTCCCTGTCTAATATCCCGGACCGAAACACAATGGAGGAGATATGACCTTCACCGGTAGCACGGAAGCTGAGGATTACCCGTTTCTCTCCCGGTGCAAGCCCGGTCTGGTCTGGGTCTTCCATTATAGAAGGGTTGAAAAAGGCAGCGGCTTCAATGGAGTACTCCATGGTGAAATAAGAACCAATGAGACCACGCTGTGCGCTCGTGAGTGTTGAGGGGTCTATATTGAGCTGACTGAAAATGGGCGCCAGCCGGTTAAAGTTTTTCTCAAAAATCTTTGAAATGCTGCGATGCCGCTTGGAGTAATCACGCAATACCTGAATCAGTGTCTCGCGCTGTTCTCGCTCAGACAGGCTCAGCACCTTTTGAATCAGGTCTGCGCTTCTCTGGTCATTGTTGTATAAAAAGCGGGCAATTACACGACTTGAATCTGGTTGAAAAGAAACATTTTTCCTTACTACGTTTACCGGCATACTGACGTTTATTTACTGGGTAATATCCTCTCTGCTGTTCTGAATTACAATGCTCTAATGCGCAAGTTTTACGCCACAATAATAATTAAGCGTATTTATGCATTCAGTGAATGTTTTCCAATAAATGTTCAGGTATGTATTTCATTCAGGAAATGGCGGGGTTAACCTGCCATTGCGGGGCGGCGGGGTGCAGCAGGTGTTTGCACCAGCCGGTGAGTTGCTGCCATGATGGTAAGGCCTTTTGCTGCTTCAGTTCTTTATAATCTACCTTCTCTATTTTCACCTTCACCAGCAGTATACCTGCCAACGCTTCTTCGCTTAACTGTATGCCCTTGCCCATGAGGTCGTCCATCTTTTCTTTCACGCTTTCAATACTGGCCTGCCCTTTTATTCCCATAAAGAATGGATAACCTTTTTTAAAGAATTCAAGGTGGGCGGCAAAGGGTTTGATGTGAGCAGGGTGTTCCTGGTTGCCCTTATTGATGAAGAACCAGACAAAACCATCCTGGTCTACCTTCAGCGCGGTGATGATATACGTGGTAAATGGCAACTGGCAGCCATCACCGCAATAAAATAAAGCCGTTCCAATATTCGCAAGTTTCAACTGAATAAATGAAATATCCGGGTTTTGCATGTCGCCTCGTTTTAACAAGATATTTCAAATTGAATACCACAAAAAATAATCTGCCCGGGCGGCAGGGCCGGCCATCCGCTGGGGAATTTTATCTGCAACTCTGTGGATGGCGGTAGCATTCGTATCAGGCAACGCCGCTTTGCGGGATACCTGCCTTTGCATCACCTCGCTCCTTTTCATCGCAAGTGCAGCGATGGTATCCACCTATTTCTCCTCAGAAAACGATTAGTTTTTACCGGGTAACTATGGCCCATAGTGATATCACTATGTCAATCTACTAGCTGGCGCTATATGTATCCAGCATATTGCGCGCTTACTTTGCCGCTTAAACCACGTGTATGATTAGAATCGTTATTGCCGATGACCACAAGCTGTTCAGGCAGACCCTTAGTGAAGTATTGCAAACCAATCCGGCCTACGAAGTGATTGCACAATGTGAAGACAGCAGCGAGGCGGTAGACATTGTATTGGCAGAAAAGCCAGACATTACCTTGATGGACATTAATATAGCGCCCTTCTCAGGTATTGAAGCCGTAAAGCGGATGACGCCCTCAAGGGTCATCGGTTTATCTATGCACGCGCACCCGGCCTACGCAAAAAAGATGATGAAGGCAGGTGCCATGGGTTATATCACCAAAAATTCTTCCAAGGAGGAAATTTTTGCCGGTATCCGCGAAGTGGTAAAAGGAAACCGTTTTATCTGTTCCGAAATTAAAGATATGCTCTCGCATGAAACGCTTACAGAGGCTGAAACAGCCCCTCATATTGGTCTGCTCACCAGGAGGGAACTGGAAATCGCCGGCTTTATCAGCGAAGGGCTTTCCTCCAAAGAAATTGCCGGGCAGTTGCAGGTTGCACTCAAAACAATAGAAGTGCATCGCCACAACATACTTAAGAAGCTGAAATTAAAGAATGCCAGCAACCTTGTAAATTTTATGCATGTAAACGCCGGTTTTATTTCTTAGCGTTTGAGCATCCCCGGTAGGCGTCAATTTCATGGCTATACAGGCGCCTGGTTAAGCAATAACCAATAAAAGCCGAGGCTCTTAATGGCATCTGCAAAACGTTCAAAATTGACCGGTTTTACAATATAACTGTTAACACCCAGCTTATAGCACTGCTGAATATCCGGGTCTTCTTTTGAAGAGGTAAGCATCACCACGGGTATCGTCCTGGTGCGCTCATCGGCTTTGAGGGCCTCCAGTACTTCTATGCCGTTTACCTTGGGCATCTGTATGTCAAGCATAATCAGTTTTGGAAAGTGTTGCATGGTGCGCTGCTCCGCGTAAGCGCCGCTCGCAAAGAGAAATTCGAGCGCCTCTTCTCCATCCGAAACATGAAAAAGCTGGTTGGCCAGGTTATACTTTTTAAGCTCCCCAATGGTAAGCTCGGCATCGTGCTCATTGTCTTCTACCAGTAATACTTCTACAGTGTTCATGTCCATAGTAACAGATTTAGTGTTAATTATTTTGCTGTCTCCGGCAAGGAAAAACTAAAGCAGGCGCCTTTATTAACGGCTGCCTCTGCCCACACCTTGCCACCGTGCTTGCTGACCACCCTTTCTACAATGGCCAGCCCAATACCCGTACCTTCAAAGGCAGCACTGCTGTGCAACCGCTGAAAAACTCGAAAAAGTTTTGCTTTGTACTTCTCATTAAACCCGATGCCATTGTCTTTCACAAAAAAAACAATCATCCCCTCCTGTTTATAAGATCCAATTTCAATCACCGGCGATTCCGTTTTGGAAGAATATTTTACGGCGTTTGAAATGAGGTTGGTCCATACCTGCCGCAGGGTGGTAACATCTCCATTTATGCTGTGCAATGGATCTATCTTCCAGTTAACTTCATGGGCTTCTGAGGCTTTTATGCCTTCTATAATTTCCTTTACCAGGAAGGAGGAGTCAATGGGTATCCTCGTAATCTCATGCCTGCCAATGCGCGAAAAGCTTAACAGGTCATCTATCAGGTGAGCCATTTTTATCGTATTGTTCTTGATAACAGCAGTGATGCGTTTGGCCTCGGCGTCCAGCTGAGCACTATACTGATCTTCCAGCTTGCTGGTAAAACCAACTATGGCACGAAGCGGAGCCCTGAGGTCATGAGATACTGAATAGGAGAATGCTTCAAGCTCTTCATTAGACTTTTTCAATTCTACTGTGCGCTGGGCCACTCTTTCTTCCAGGGCAGCATTGAGTTCTTTCAGGCTTTCCTCTGCCCTTTTACGCAGGTCAATATCCTGGAAACTGCCGTAAATACGGACGCAGGTGCCGTTCTGAAAAGTAGTTTCACCAATACACCGCACCCATCGCTCGTTATTCTTTGCGGTAATAATTATCAACTCCACATCCCATGAATTGCCAAATTCAATGGCATCATTTATTTTTTGACTGATCAGTTCACGCGCATACCCTTCCTTATAAAAATAAACCCCGGTGGCAAGATTAGGAACAAAGTCTTCTGCTACTTCATGGATCTCTCTTGTGATGGGCGACCAATACACCGTTTTCTTGGATAAGTCTACTTCCCAACTACCAATTTGTGCCAGTTGATTGGCTTTGTGCAATAGCTGCTCAAGATCTTTTCTTTCTGTAATATCACGATAGTTGGCCACAATGGCGTTTACACCTTCTACATGCAGCAGGTTGTTTAAGGTACCCTCTAACCAGATAAAATTTCCCGCGCCATGCATAAACCGGCCCTGGAAACTCATTGGCGTACCGGGGTGCCGCAACACGTCTTCCGCCAGCTGCTGCATCATGTGCTGATCATCCGGGTGGGTAACGCCCATGGCATCAGCTGCGTCCTCCCGCCCGATCATTCTTGCCGCGGTTGGACTGCGGTAAATAGTTTTCAGCGATGCATCCATAAGGGCAATGGCCTCTGTGCTGTTCTCTATCAGCAGGCGAAACCTTGTTTCACGGGCAGCAAGTGTTTCAGCAGCTAATTTTTGGTCTGTTACATCCCTGAAATTGGCCACAATGGCTGTCAGTTGCGGATCTGCCAGCATATTGGTAACCGTGCCTTCCAGCCAGATATAATGCCCGGTTTTATGCTGTACGCGGCACTTGATGCTGATTGGCTCGCCCGGGGCATCCATCACGTGCTGCATCATTTCCCTTACGGGCAACCGATCTTCCGCATGTATGAATTCTATTAATTCCTGTGCATTTACTTCATTGCGTGCCACGCCTATTACGCGCAATGCAGAGGGGCTGCAATACATAATATTGAACGAGGCATCTGCCATGGCAATAATATCATGATTGTTCTCTACCAACACCCGGAACCTTTTTTCGCTTGCATAGATCTGTGCGGTACGCTGCGCAACACGTTCTTCCAGGTCTGCATTGGTACGTTTCAGTTCTTCTTCCAGCTGCTTGCGCAGGCTGATATCTTTGATAATAAAATTGAAGGAAGTGACTTCACCGGCGTCATTAGAAAGCGGATTGGCGGTTACAGCGCCAAAAAATGAATGCCCGTCTTTGTGAAAATATTGCTGCTCAGATTTCCATTGCCCACGGCTCACCATCTCTTCTTCCATGCTGGTTAACTGCGT
>DATJGC010000105.1:0-6291 GCA_035495345.1 Chitinophagaceae bacterium
ATGACATACCACTGACTTTTTCAACTACCGAAGCCAGGGTGGTGTAATTGGTATTGCAGTATTGAAAGCGTTCACCCGGGGTAAAGCGCAGCGCGGGTTTGTTGCTGGCCAGCAGTGCCAGCATAGACGCATTGGTTAAAGTGTCTAAGAGAGTGCGATGGCGTTCTGCAATATCAAAATACTCCGGCAGGCCTGAAACCTGGTTGAGCAGGTGGCGGATGGTAATATTGCTGTACGGAAATGAAGGCAGGTATTGCAGCACCGGGTCATCATATTGCAACTGACCGCGCTCTTTTAACTGCATGATCATCATCGCAAAGAATTGTTTGGAAATAGACGCAAGGTTAAAAGCCGAAGCAGTTGTCAATGGCGGCCGCTGCGCACCGGCTATTCCAAATGCTTTCTTATACAGCACCTTTCCTTCTTCTGCAATGAGCACGGTGCCATTGAAAAGCTGTTGCTCATTGAGCACTGTCAGTACAGAATCAACTGTTTTTATTTTTCCTTTCCATTGGGCAACAGAGAACAGGGGCAGTAGTAACAGCAGTGCAGGTAGCTTTCTCATGTTGGTGGTATTAGGCAGGTTGGCTATATTCATTTAAAACTACCGAATAAAATTTATTTTTATTGCCGCTCAATGTTGGTTCAACCATGGAAAAAGCAATTATTATAACAGATGGACTGCTTGCCACAGATGATGCAAAAACAGCTCATGGGCTTATCCGTGAGAGCAGGCGGTACACCATTGCAGGCGTGGTAGACCGCGTACACGCAGGCAAAGATGCAGGCGAAGTGCTTGATGGCAAGAACAGGCAGATACCTGTCTTTGCTACCGTGGCCGATGCCATGGTGGCTCAACCCAGTTATTGCATTGTGGGCGTGGCCACCGTTGGGGGCGTTTTTCCGGGTGCGTTACTGGAAGAAGTAAAGGCGGCCATCATGCAAAAATTGTCTATTGTAAACGGCCTGCACGATTACCTCTCTGACCACCCATCCATTGTGCAGCTGGCAAGTGAACACGGCGTGCAACTGGTAGACATCCGCCTGCCCAAAAAAAGAAAAGACCTACATTTCTGGACCGGTGCCATATTGCAAATGCGCACGCCTGTAGTGGCCGTGCTGGGTACGGATTGCGCACTGGGCAAGCGCACCACTACCCGCTTTATTATGAACGAATGCAAGGCCGCCGGTATCCATGCGGAGATGATCTATACCGGCCAGACCGGCTGGTTGCAGGGAGGAGAATATGGTTTTATATTCGACAGCACCCTGAATGATTTTGTTGCGGGCGAGCTGGAACATGCCATACTTAGTTGCCAGGCGGCCACCCAACCCGATATTATTCTGCTGGAAGGCCAATCTGCCTTGCGCAACCCCAGTGGCCCCTGCGGCTCAGAGCTACTCATTTCAGGCAATGCAAAACACGTAATACTGGTTCACGCCCCCAGGCGTAATTACTATGATCACAATCCCGCCTGGGGCAAAATACCCTCCCTTGCCTCTGAGATAGCGTTGATAGAGCAGCTGGGCAGCCGCGTAATAGCAGTAGCACTCAATACTGAACATTGTACCAGTGAAGAAGCTTTTGCGCTGCAGGCATCTTACCAAAAAGAACTGGGCATCACCGTTATGCTGCCATTGCAGGAAGGCTGTGCACAGGTTTTGCCGCTGCTGCAGGCATTGCTGTCACCATCAAAAGCCCGTGCCCAATGAAAATAACCGCTGTAAAGGCTTACATAAAGAACCTGGCATTGCAACGGCCTTACGCCATTGCAAGGGATACGGTATACGCGGTAGAAAGTGTTTTTTTTGAAATAACCCTGGCCAATGGCATTACAGGCATTGGTGCCGCCAACCCAGACCCTGACGTGGTGGGCGAAGCACCGACAGATACCCTGCGGCATTTGCAGGCAGACAGCGTGCAGCAACTTGCAGGTAAAGACATCCGGTATTTCCTTGCCCTTATTAACCATTACCGGCAGCAATTTGCCGGCCTTCCGGGCACTATGGCCTGCATTGATATTGCATTGCATGATGCCTTTGCTCAATACCTGGGCATTGCCGTAGTAGATTTTTATGGAAGACAGCACCAGCGCATGCTTACTTCTGTCACCATCGGCATTAAAGATGTGGCAGGCACATTGGAAGAAGCAGCGGCCTACCAGGCCCTGGGGTTCAGGGTCTTAAAAATAAAGACCGGCATTCACCCTGCAGAAGACGCTGAGCGGATCATTAAACTTAGAGAACGCTATGGACAATATTTCACCCTGCGGGTGGATGCTAATACCGGCTACAATATGCATGATCTGCAACAATTTTTGCAGGCCACGCAGCAGCTGGCTATTGAATTGATAGAACAACCCCTGCCACCCGCCGCTGACGCTGCTTTACTGCAACTGCCCGCAGCGCAGCGCACAATCTTAGCCGCTGATGAATCTTTAAAAGACAGCACCACTGCGCTGCAGCTGGCGCAGGATAAACGTTATGGTATTTTTAATATCAAACTGATGAAGTGCGGCGGTATCGCCGGGGCAAGGGAGATAACGGGCATTGCAGGCGCCGCCGGCATTGCGCTGTTCTGGGGTTGTAATGATGAGAGCATTGCAGGCATCACTGCGGCACTGCACGCGGCATTTACATGTGCACATACCCGTTATATTGACCTGGATGGCAGCCTTGACCTGGCAGAGGATATGGTCTCCGGGGGCTTTACCATTGAGAACGGTTATATGAGCCTGGTAGACAAGCCAGGGCTGGGCCTCAGCAGGCGGTAAGCCGAATGTTCAATCATAGATTGCCGGGCTTAATGCAGGAGCAGTTCACAGGGCTTTAAGCCGGTGTGCTTTTTAAAGGCGGTAGAAAAATGAGAGATGGATGAATAGCCCAATAGCATAGATACTTCAGTAACGCTAAGGCCTTTTTCATAGAGCAGGTAACGTGCATGCTCCATACGCTGGCCCTGGTAAAAATCAAAAATGGTGGTGCCGAATAATTCTTTAAACCCTTTTTTCAGGTAACATTCATTAATGGCCACCTTTCTGCTGAGTTCTTTAATGGTGAGCGGCTCGCCAATATGCTGTAATAATATTTCGCGGGATTTTATGATCTTCTCCCTATCGAGGTCGTTGGCCAAGAACTTACACTGGAAAGCTTCAACCTCTTTATCGCCCAGCATACACTCCAGGCTGTACAGGAGCAGCATCTGGGTTTGTGCATTGATATAGATATTTTCAAGCGCACCGGAATAACTGTGGTTGAGCAGGCTTTCAAGCACCATGCGGGTGCGACTGCAAAGAGACAGTGTTTTAGAGAAGGAGGAACTATGCGTAAAACCGAGTATGTTTTCTGCCAGCTTATTATTGAGTTTGGCGGGTTTTACAAACTGCGACAGGTGAACAGGCGAAAACCGGAAGCTCAGCACATCCACACTTTCCATTCTTTCTTCACAGGCATTTGAGTTGTTAAAGCGGCAGTTATCGCACTCCACTTCTTTTTTCTTGCAATAAACGTTGCCTGCTATGCAAAAGCGAAGCTCCACATGGTTATCGGCCGGCGCATCTTTTTTGTAATGATACACCAGCATACCTACATCCTCCATATTCCACAGGGGCTGCTTATTGTACCGGCGGATGGCGTATTGCACAGAGCCGGGCATCTGCTGTTCTTTCTCCTGCAAAAGCAGCAATTGCTCCTGCATGATGGGCTGTTTATGCGCAATACTGAGTATATCCTGTGGCTGAATCATGTTTCAGGTGCAAATGTACTGTTCAAACATTAATTTACCTACAGAAATTGCACAAAAGGCTATCAGTTTGGCGCCAGAAAATATGCTTTAAAACAATTGAATTCTAAGCAAAATCTGGGGCCAAAAAAACAGGGCGCAAAACCTGCAAAAACAGTGTAAAAAACCTCTGTTTTACTGCCTCAAAACCCTTACTATTCCGTAACTTCGCTGACTTTATATCTACTTTTAAAAACGGCTTTTTAATACCCCCAAATGAGTATAGCAACAACAGAAAAAACCATTCCTAAAAACAACAGTTACGAGGCAGATAATATACAGGTGCTGGAGGGGCTGGAAGCGGTCCGCAAACGGCCGGCCATGTATATCGGAGATGTAAGCGAAAAAGGCTTGCACCACCTGGTGTATGAGGTGGTGGATAACTCCATAGATGAGGCCCTGGCCGGTTACTGTAAGAATATTACTGTTACCATTCACGAGGACAATTCCATTTCAGTAGAAGACGATGGAAGGGGTATCCCCACGGGTATTACCACCAAGGAAAAGAAATCGGCCCTGGAAATTGTAATGACCGTATTGCATGCCGGCGGCAAGTTTGACAAGGATACCTACAAAGTATCGGGCGGTTTGCATGGTGTGGGTGTAAGTTGCGTAAACGCACTGAGCACTACCCTCCATGTAACCGTTAGAAGAGACGGAAAAATATTTGAACAGGAATACAAAATTGGCGTACCGCAATACCCGGTAAGAGAGATTGGTGAAAGTGATACCACCGGCACCACGGTTCATTTCTGGCCCGATGGCTCCATCTTTAACGTAACGGTGTACAAGAAAGATATTCTTGAAAGCCGCCTGCGTGAACTGTCTTACCTCAACCGCGGCATACGCATTACGCTGAACGACCGACGTGAGAAGAACGACGAAGGTGTTATCTACTCAAAAGATTTTTACAGCGAAGGTGGCATCACCGAGTTTGTAGAAATGCTGGATAAAAACGCCGGCAGAACTCCGCTGATACCCCGCGTTATTTTTGTAGAAGGGCATGATGCTGCCAGTAATGTAGCGGTGGAAGTGGCGCTTACTTACAATGATAGCTATAGCGAGCATATTTATTCTTACGTAAACAATATCAACACCATTGAAGGTGGTACGCATGTGGCCGGTTTCCGCCGCGCGCTCACCCGTGTTTTTAAGAAATACGGAGATGAGCAAAACATGTTTGAAAAGGCCAAGGTAGAAATTGAAGGCGATGATTTTCGTGAAGGCCTCAGCACCATTATTTCAGTAAAAGTACCCGAGCCGCAGTTTGAAGGACAAACAAAGACAAAACTGGGTAACAGTGATGTTAGCGGCGTGGTAGACGCCACGGTATCGAAAGTGCTGATTGCGTTTTTGGAAGAAAATCCCAAGGAAGCCAAGAATATCATCAGCAAAGTGATCCTTGCCGCACAGGCAAGGGCGGCCGCCAAAAAAGCCCGTGAACTCATACAACGCAAGAGCGTGCTCAGTGGTGGGGGTTTACCCGGTAAGCTGGCCGACTGCTCTGACCGCGACCCCGAACGTTGCGAAATCTACCTTGTTGAGGGAGACTCAGCGGGTGGTACGGCCAAGCAGGGCCGCGACCGCAGCTTCCAGGCAATTCTGCCCTTGCGCGGAAAGATCCTGAACGTGGAGAAGGCCATGGAGCATCGCATCTATGAGAACGAAGAAATCCGGAATATGTATACGGCCCTGGGTGTAACCGTTGGCACACCTGAAGATCCCAAGGCACTGAATATTCAGAAGCTGCGCTACCACAAGCTCATAATCATGACCGATGCCGACGTAGATGGTAGCCATATCGCCACCCTCATCCTCACCTTTATTTACCGGTATATGAAAGAACTGGTAGAACAGGGCTATGTCTTTATTGCACAACCGCCTTTGTACCTGGTGAAGAAAGGCAAGGAACAGGCCTATGCCTGGAACGAAGAGCAACGGAAAATGCTGGTAGAAAAGCTGGGCAACGGAAAAGAAGATGCTGTAAACATTCAGCGATACAAAGGATTGGGAGAAATGAACTCAGAACAGCTCTGGGAAACTACCATGAACCCTGATACCCGCACGCTTAAACGCGTAACCATTGAAAGCGCTACGGAGGCTGATATGGTATTTAGCATGCTGATGGGAGATGAAGTTGCCCCCCGCCGGGAATTTATTGAGTCTCATGCAAAATATGCAAGGATTGACGCGTAATCCCCGCTGCCCGGCCTAGGCCCCGCTGCCTGGCCGGCGCTGAGCTTGGCAGGCTATTTGAAATATTCTGATTACCTTTAAACACATTTTTTAAAGGGCGCCTGATGGCCGTCCTGTGAAGGATTTACTAACCATTTAAATAATTACATTATGTCTGAAGAAGTTACCTTAACCGCCTACAACGTTAAAACGAAAGAAAAGGGTGTCAAAATACTTGATGCTGTGATTACCAAGACTGCCAAAGGTGCCTATATGGCCCAGGGAAATGACGGTAAAGGCAACAAGCTGACAACCTTGCTGGGCGCAGAGAAGGC
>DATJGC010000106.1:0-3205 GCA_035495345.1 Chitinophagaceae bacterium
CTCTTTTGCCAGGGGTGTACGCAGGGCGCTAAACGATAAAGGATACAAAAACGGGTTTTTCATCAGTGCACCATTGGCGTTGTCGTTCCGCATATCGGCCATTTCACGGTAATATTCCCAATGATAGTTGCGCACGTCTTCGCCGTATACGGTAGTCATGCGGCCCCCGGTTCTTAAGGGGTAATCGGACATAAAATCTTCGCGGTTCATGCCGGAAGCCTGCACCATTAACAAACTTAGGCCGCCCGGTCGCAACACTTTAAACTCATACTCCACATACAGATCACCTTCAAATGGTTTGTTCGTCCATACATAGACCTGTGAATCCAGTAATTTGCCCGTGTAAATTTTATCAATGGTTTCTATCAGCAACCCTTCATTGTTTACACCAACGTGTACCGGTGCGCCCTGTATGTAAAAACTATCCAGGTCAGAAGGGCGTGTAAAATCAACAGATAATTTCTTTTGCCAGCCTGGGCCGGGTTGCCAGCTAAAACGGCCCAACCCTTCGCCATTGTAGGTTTTTACCAGTTCATCTTCCAGTGCTTTGTTAAACGCGGTAACGCTGCGCCTGAAATTAGCATACACCTGGTTTGGGGATAATAGCTGGTCGTAGAATTGAATGGTAGACATTGCCAATGCCGGGTTACCCGTGTACAGCGCCGCTCCCACAGTATCACGCTGAAACTTTGCAGGGTTGAAATGATTTTGGTTTCCTATAAGAATGCCGTTAAGGTACAAAGCATAATTATCCTTTTCATAATCCCAGGTGAGGGCCAACTGGTACCAAATATTTTTTTTGAAAGCCAGGTGGCTCACGCTGATATAGGCCTTGTGCGGCATATTGAATGCTTCTTCATAAAAACTGCCTTTACCAAACAGCGCTGTTAGGCTGGGGTGCCAGCGGGGTGTCCACGCAATTTTGAAATTGGCCGCATTGTAATTTTGCGGCACAGGGTTGTCTGATAAAAAAGGGTAAGTGTAAAAATTTGGGTTGCTCTTGCTAAAGGCAGGCTTGGTATCAAAACTGCTAAGATCTTCAAGGGATAAAAACCATAGCGTTACGGTTCCTCTTGCCTGGCGCAGCGTATGCGCCTTCATTGCTATCACAGATTTTATGCTGGTTATATTAACGCCTTTTCTCCCATTAAGGCTGATGACCCGGGCCGGACCATCGATGCTTATACCAGAAGTATCGTTCAAAGATAGATTGTCCAGGTAAGTATACACGGGTTTTGGCCATTGTGCAGAAGCTAGGCTGCTGCTTAGCAACAGCAAAAGGCAGCCGAGGCAGCAACAAACAATAAAAACTAGCTTCTTCATCATGGTTACTATTTTTATTAGGGTGCGGATTGTTTTTACCAGCTGTAAGGCCCCAATGCTACTGCTACAATCTATCCTGGCCTGTTTATTCATAATCTTAGTTAGGGTTCACCACCATGGTTACGCCTTCGCTTTCTCTTCCGGTGGCATCTACAGCAGTCAACCTGATGATAAAGTGCTGGCTGCTCAATGTCTTCTTGTATTGAAAAACGTTGGCTGTAATATTAGCTTTTACGAGCGTATAGCCGGGATCGTTTCCAAAATGCGTGTACAAATTGTAGCGCACAGCGTTGGGGCTTCTCTCCCACTTTACCGTAACCAGGTCGGCAGTATTTTTTTCAACCAGGAGATTGCTGGGATTTGCTACTTTGTTGAAAACAGGTATCTGGGTGATGCTGTATGTTTCACCCTCAATCGTTTTGAAGGAAATAGCATCCCGTGTCTTTTCTAATTTTATTGCTTTGCCGCTCTTGCTTGTTACTATGGCGCGCTGAATATTGTAATAGCGCAGGCGACAAACTTCTCCTTTCATTGATTTGATATGTACACTGGTTGCATTACCGGCTGTCCATTGCGCAGATACTTCAAACGCACCTCTTGCCACCAGTCCATGAAAAGCACCATTGGCCCATGCCTTTGGCAAGGCGGGCAACAAATGAATAAACCCTTCGTGGCTTTGCAGGAGCATTTCTGCAATACCTGCAGTGCCACCAAAATTGCCGTCGATCTGAAATGGAGGATGCTTGTCCCAAAGATTTTCCAGTGTTCCGTTTTGCAACAATGATTGTAGCAGGTGATACGCCCGATCTCCGTCCTTGGTTCTTGCCCAAAGATTTAACCGAAATGCCATCGCCCATCCTGTTGCTTTATCGCCCCTGCGGTTAAGACTGAGTTTGGCCGCATCCAGCCAAGCAGGTGTGTTTGAGTTGATTTGTGTGCCGGGGTACAACCCCACTAATTGCGAGGTATGCCGGTGCCGTGGGTCGGCTACCCCGTCTCCATAATACGTTTCTTCACGGTATTCTTTTACCTGGCCAGACCAACCTACCTGTACCGGATCCAACAATGGAAGCTGCGCTTTCAATACAGTAAGCAAACTGTCATGAGTTCCCAGTATTGCTGCCGCCTTTAAA
Source organism: Chitinophagaceae bacterium (assembly GCA_035495345.1). GTDB lineage: Bacteria > Bacteroidota > Bacteroidia > Chitinophagales > Chitinophagaceae > JACMLD01. Next base: position 2,457 of record DATJGC010000106.1, read on the forward strand.
ACATCACGGTGGTTTTCAAAAATCATTTGTTGGTCGAAGGCCGCCCCCGTGGTTTTATAATATTGATTATCCACTTTAGATCGCTGCTCAGGAGAATAGGAAGGAGATGTAAGGAGCAGACCCGCCGTGTCAATCACAACTTTCGATAGAAATTTTGACATACCCAGTAAGGCCGGGTAAGCAAGCTCTTTCAAGACTTTTTTATCGCGCGTGAAATCATAATAATCCCAAAACAATTTTGTAGTAAGCGCGCCGGTGCCGGGCCCTGAATGATTGCCGGGGCCACTGATATTGTACGCGGTGGCGCCGGTACCAATCGTCCATCCATTGTCTGCCTCCAGTTTGCCAGGGTTATACTTTCTAATATACTGCGTAGCGATCTTGGCGGCAGCATCGCGATAAGCAAGATTATATGCCGCAAATGAGGGAAAAAGTTCTGCCAGGTTGGTACTAAACACCGGCCAGTAATTCATTTGTATATTGATATTGTGCCAGTAGCCGCCGGTCCAGGGTGTGATATCATACTGGCTCCAGATGCCCTGCAGGTTTGGAGGAAGCGTACCCGGGCGCGAAGAACAAATAAGTAAATAACGCCCATACTGAAAATACAGTTCCTCTAAATAATGATCCATCTTGCCGGCCTTGTAAGCGCTTAAAAGCGAATCAGTGGTTAATGGAGATGGCACGCCGCCCAGGTCAATACTGACCCTTGCAAACAATGCCGTATAATCAGCCAAATGGCGGGATAA